>NZ_JAJEPS010000040.1:0-4737 GCF_020686965.1 Hominiventricola filiformis
ATCGTAGGACAGGGCTTCATCGCGATTGCGGCAGTCATTTTCGGAAAGTTCTCCCCGGGGGGAGCAACGAAGGCATGTCTGCTCTTCGGACTTTGCAGTGGTATTAAATCCCTGGCATCCCAGAGCAACATGGTATCCCCGAACCTGATTTCTATGATCCCGTATGTGGTAACTATCGCGGCACTTGTGCTGTTCGTGGGAAAAGCCCACACACCGGCAGCCAACGGCAAGATTTTTGTGAAGTCTAAATAAATAATAAAAGCGCTCTAAAACTGACAGCTGTCCTTTCCGGCTGTCAGTTTTTTGCGCCTATAGATATGGTGATTATAGACAAAAACAGGCTTTCAGTTTTGGTAATAGTCATGAAAAAAATCTAAAAGTGACAAATGGCAAGAAAAAGAATGAAGAAAGGACATTTGTCCTTTCTTGCCTGTGAGAAATGTGGTATAAATAAAGTAGAAATAAAAGAGGAAATGGATAAATTAACGAAAATGAGTGAAGCAGATGAAATCATTCGAAAATTGAATACGGAACAGCGGAATTACCTGAACCGTTACTTTGCTCATGCACCGGAGAGCGTGACAGGAAGCACGCAGGTAACACGGATGCCGGAGGGGACGACCTTCATTCAGGAAGGAACACCGGTAGACAAGGTATATGTCCTTCTGAAAGGATGTGTCTCGGCAGTGGATTACCGGGTGCGGGAAACGGTTTATGGATTCTGTCATTTTGATCCCATCGAGACCTTCGGAACTATGGAAATTCTGGGACATATGAATCAGTATCGAACCACGCTGGCGACCACGCAGGACAGCTTGTTTTTAAAGATACCGAGAGATGCCTTTGAGAAATGGATTCTGAAAGATGTGGATGCACTTCAGATGGAGACAGAACGAATCATCGGCTATCTGTTGGATCAGTCCAGAAAAGAGCGGCTTTACGTGCTGCTTCCGGGTAATGAAAGAGTTTATCTCATCCTTGCCAATTTATATGAGACATATGGAAAGTTCGACACCTACAGCGTCTATATGAGTCGAAAAGATTTTTCAGAAGTCACAGGATTATCAGAACGGACGATCACCAGAGCATTGAAGGAGCTGGAGGAGAAGAAACTCATCACCAGAAATGGCTGGAACATCGTAATGACATGGAATCAATATAAACAGATCAAAGAACTGATGAAAGATCAGATTAACGAAATGGGGGAATGATAATGAAATATTCAGAAAATCCGGATAAACAGTATCACATTCAGGTAGGCGAAGGAGAAGTCGGAAAATACGTAATCCTTCCGGGAGACCCGAAGCGTTGTGCCAAGATTGCTGCTTACTTTGATGATGCAAAACTGGTGGCAGACAGCCGCGAATATGTGACTTACACTGGTTACCTTGACGGTGTAAAAGTCAGTGTAACTTCCACCGGTATCGGCGGACCGTCCGCATCCATTGCTATGGAAGAACTGGTAAAATGCGGAGCAGACACCTTCGTCCGTGTTGGTACCTGCGGAGGCATGCAGCTGGACGTAAAGAGTTCTGACGTAGTGATTGCCAGCGGTGCCATCCGTATGGAGGGAACCAGTAAAGAATATGCACCCATCGAGTTCCCGGCATTGGCAGATATTGATATTGTAAATGCATTACGGTCTGCTGCAAAGGAACTGGGACAGACTTCCCATGTGGGAGTGGTGCAGTGCAAGGATGCATTTTACGGGCAGCATTCACCGGAGACTATGCCGGTCAGCTATGAACTTCTGAACAAATGGGAGGCATGGAAACGCCTTGGATGTCTGGCATCCGAGATGGAGTCTGCAGCACTGTTCATCGTAGCAAGCACCCTGCATGTGCGCTGCGGATCTGTATTTCTGGTAATGGCTAACCAGGAGAGAGAAAAACAGGGTCTGGATAATCCGGTAGCCCACGATACGGATATGGCCATCCGTGTGGCTGTGGAAGCAATCCGCAAGCTGATCAAAGAAGACGCTGAGAAATAAAATTATACCACATGTTTATACCACGAGGAGGAAACTATTATTATGCGTGACATTTCTATGAAAAGAGTCAATGAAACAAGAAATAATATTCTGGATATTATTGAGAGTGCAACGCTCACTCATGAGCAGAAACTGACCTGTCTGGCTAATCAGGCAGATTCTCTGATGGAAGTGCTGGATCTTCCGGAAGGTCTGGATGAGCTTCTGAACGTACCCATCGATCGCAAATGTATCTGTGATCTGTCTGAGGGCCATGCTCCCATGCGTCCGCGTTACATCATCCCGGATTATGCAAAATTCCTGAAAGAAGGAAGCAAATTCCTTCAGCTGGACCCGCCGACGGATCTGTATGAGGCACTGAACAGCTTGATGATTTTCTACAAACATGTACCGAGCGTTACCAACTATCCGGTATATGTTGGGCAGCTGGACGAACTGCTGGAGCCGTACATTGACACCGTGGATGAGGCACAGGCCAAGAAAATGCTGAAACTTTTCCTGACCCAGATGGACCGCACCATTTTAGATTCCTTCTCCCATGCAAATATCGGACCGAAAGCCACCAAAGCAGGACGTCTTCTTCTGGAAGCAGAGAAAGAACTGGAAAATGCAGTTCCGAACTTGAGCTTCAAATATGACGAGGATATTACTCCGGATGACTTTGCGTTGAAAGCCATCGACTGTGCAATGCACAGCGCAAAACCGAGCTTTGCAAATCATAAAATGTTCAAGAGTGAGCTGGGCGAGAATTATGTCATTGCCAGCTGCTACAACGGACTTTTGCTGGGGGGCGGCGCTTACACCCTCTGTCGTCTGGTGCTTGGAAATATTGCCAAGAGAGCAAAAAATATTCAGGACTTCAAGGAAAGAGAACTTCCGTACGTACTGGATATTATGGCACGTTATATGGATGCCAGAATCAAATTCGAAGTAGAGGAGAGTGGATTCTTCGAGAACAACTTCCTTGCAAAAGAAGGATTCATTCACAGAGACCGTTTCTCCGGTATGTATGGACTGGTAGGTCTTGCAGACTGCGTCAATATCCTGTTTGAAAAAGAGGGGATCAAGGGACGCTTTGGCCATGATGAAGCAGCCAACGATCTTGGCGTGGAAATCATGGAGATTATCAAAGAATTCAATCTGAACCATAAAAATAAATACTGTGAAGGAACCGGCGGACATTTCCTTCTGCATGCACAGGTAGGTTTGGCTGAGGATGAGAACGTTACACCGGGAACCAGAATCCCGATCGGTGAGGAACCGGAAGAGCTCATTGACCAGCTGAATGTCCTGAAGAAATTCCACAAATACTTTACTTCTGGTACCGGGGATATTTTCCCGATCGACATGACCGTTCATCGGAATCCGGAGTATGTACTGGATATTATCAAAGGTTCCTTCAAGATGGATCTCCGTTATCTGTCCTTCTATTCCAGTGACAGTGATGTGATTCGTGTAACCGGATATCTGGTAAAACGGTCCGAGCTGGAAAAACTGGCAAATGGCGAGGCAGTGCTTCAGGATACCACGGCACTGGGCCTTGGAGCTGCCAGAAACGGACATATTCTGGAGAGAAAGGTACGTTAAATGAAAGCAGTAGTGAACCGGATCATCCCATTCAGCAGTGTGGATGGTCCGGGTAACCGGACGGCAATCTTTCTGCAGGGGTGTAATATCAACTGCAAATACTGCCACAATCCGGAAACAAGAAAAATGTGTGTGCAGTGCGGCACCTGCGTGAAAAACTGTCCGGCAGGGGCACTGTCCATGGGAACAGACGGAAAGGTCAAGTTTGATCCTGCCAAATGTGTGCAGTGTGACACCTGTATCCATGTTTGTCCCAACGACAGTTCACCGAGAACCTGCGAGATGACTCCGGAAGAAGTTTACGAGAGAGTAAAAAAACAGATTCCGTTTATCCGGGGAATCAGCGTCTCTGGAGGGGAATGCATGCTACAGCCGGAGTTTTTAACGGAACTGTTTCGGTTGGCAAAGAAGGATGGACTGGGAACATTGATCGACAGTAACGGAATGGTTCCATTTGAAAACTATCCGGAGCTGATGGAAGTGGCAGACGGCGTGATGCTGGATATCAAAGCATTTGAAGCTGAGGAACATAAGAAAGTTACCGGATATACCAATGAGATGGTGCTTCAGAATGCCGTTTATCTCGCAAAGACTTCCAAACTTTACGAGGTGCGGGCCGTCATCGTGCCGGATCTCTATGACACGGAGAAAAGCGTGCGTGAGATCGGCGATTTCCTGGCGCCTTATCTGAAAATCAATGATATTCGTGTAAAGATTATTGCGTATCGTCCCATGGGGGTGAGAGAAGAATATTCTCATTTTCAGGTGCCGGGGCAGGATTATCTGGCACATCTTGGAAAGATTATGGAAGAAAAAGGGTTTACGCACGTAACACTTATTTAATAAGAAAGCAGGAGGGAACAAGCTGTGGCAAAAACAAGCCATATGGATGAAAGTAAAGTCGTCATTCAGATGAAAGACATCGTGAAAAAATTTGGCGATTTTACAGCAAATGACCACATCAACCTGACCGTGCACAAGGGGGAAGTGCATGCGATCTTAGGAGAGAACGGAGCTGGAAAGAGTACCATGATGAACGTACTCTGCGGTCTGTATAAACCGACCAGCGGACAGATTTTTATCAATGAGAAGGAAGTTCATTTTAACAGTCCCAAAGACGCCATTGATATCGGAATCGGTATGGTACACCAGCATTTCAT
>NZ_JAJEPS010000041.1:0-3786 GCF_020686965.1 Hominiventricola filiformis
TGTCATTCCCTTGGCATACATGGAAAGTATTTTTTCTTCCATGTCCTGAGTCACAGTATTCTGATATTTTTTGATTAACTGAGGCTCATACTCACCGTTACGATCTCTTGGAATAGCTACATTCATATCTCCATAGCTTGTGTGCATAGTTTTGCTGGAATGTCCATTTCGACTGTTATCTGTTTCTTTGTTTCGATAGTCATACTTGGAATAACCTAATTCCTCATCCAGTTCCCCATCCAAAGCACCTTCCAAAAGGACAGACATCATGTCACGCATGATACTGTTTACATCGGTGCCGTCTTTGATACTGATATCATTATTCTTCAGATAATCACGCATCATTTCTCGCATTGCTGCTTTTTGTGGGCTGTCTTTTCTTCTTGCCATAAAAATAACCTCCAAACTGAGTAATTTTATCTTACATCAGTTTGGAGGTTTACACAAACTTTGGGATACTCCCTTTGAGGACTTACCGTCTATACATTTTATAATCCTCTTCTATAATAATGTGGTTTATAATTTCTCTTTCCACTGATAATAATATTGATTTCGTTTTATTATCATTTGTATCCCAGAAACTGCAAGTATGATATAAAATGGCGCATATGTATATAAATATCTAGCTCTTGGTTCAAATAACAATTCAAAAACCGTAAGTCCAATTACAGCAAGCATGATAACAGAAAGTTCTTTTTTATTTTGAAATACGCTCAATATTCCAAAAAACAAAATTGCAATCCATACCATCAGTTCAAAATTACTAAACCACTTATAATAGCCTCTATCCCAATTCTTTGTATAATATATATTTCTTAGGAATTGTGCAAAACAAGAATTTTTTTTCGACAATATTTCCCAAAAGAAATTACCTTCTCCTCCCCAACAAAAAGTACCATCATTATAATTCGTCAGAATTTTTCTTCGCATTAGATGAACCATTCCTGGAATCCCCATTTCTTTTATTCTTTCTTTTGTCACTTGCAAATTAGCTTCTTTTCTCTCCTTCAAAGTATCAAAACTCCCCGAAAACTCTACATCTTCTAAATTCCAAACACCATTTACTTCAGAATAATTCATTCCCATCATCAGAAAATGCGTAATTCCATAGGTTCGATTAGAATTCACTTCCATATTCAAGCTTTGAATACATGTTGAAACTAAAATCATAGCAATAAGCAGACCCGCAGACATACTTATGAACATTTTTAATATCTGTTTCAGATCTCTCAGCATATACACCAAACTTATAATACAAATTGCTATCACCACAATCACAATCTGTGGTTTTATCCGATATCCAATCATTGTAAGTAATCCAATAATTCCCACATACAGACATTTTTTATTTGTATTCTCTTCTCTCGCTCTGATATATAACCATAATATAAAAATCGGGAATATAAGTCCTATCGAATCAGAATACGGAATAGACACCCAAGGTGACATTCCCACCAAAATCAAATACAAAATCCATGCAAACCATGCTGCGTGCCTACTTTTCAATATTCTTTCTACGCATCCAAATAAAATCAATCCAGTTCCCCATGAAAGGACACATTGAAAGAAAAGAATTCCTATTCTAAAATTTATTTTTACCAAATCAAAGAAACGAATAAGAGTCCCATATAACCATACCAACAACAAGTTATTTGGATAGACAGAAAAATATTCCTGATAATCCTGCAAACTTCCACCATGTGCTACAGCTTCCGAAGCTGCCATAATTGTCCATACATCCTAACCTGTCGTAAAAAAATAGTTCCATACACAATAAGACTGAAATAGCAATAACAATATACTAAAAAATAGTAGCACTTTATTTCCCAGATTTTTATTTTTCAAAACATGAGACCACATCCAATACAGGGTTACTACCAATATGCTTATAAATAGAATTCCTCCAAATAGTAGTATTGGTTCCGCACAGATAATATAAATCTTTCTGGCATAATCAATATTATTTCCAAAAAGACACACACCTAATATAATTGACATCATGAGGGTATAACTTATACCGATTATTTTCTCTAATAAATCCTTTTTCATATTTTGTTTTTGTATTTGATATTTTCTCTGTTCCATTAATTTTTGTGTTCACCCCAAATTTGCATATTTCTCAACCAATCTTATTTATGATATCATACTTGAAGATAATTACCGTCTATAATGTACCCATAACAGTGGACACACGAATTAGTGTAGGACCCGTATTACGGACACCCACACAAGACGTGCCCCTGTTCTTAATCACCGTTCCCATGTGAACCCTTTTTTGATGTTTTTTCGGATAAATGCAAATTATTCATTGACAATCCCGAGGTTCTTCTCCACGGCTTCCAATGTCAGCCAGCCTTTCTCTTTATCAGAAAAACCGAAGCACCAACAGCCACATCATGCAGCACATCGCTGTAATTTTGCAGATCGGAAATGGGGTTGATATTTGGCATAAAACACCATGTACGGCAGCAATACACCTGTACTTTGAACAAAGATGGGAGATATATGCTATGAAGAAATAACTATATCTATCCTAATATCTGATCAACAAAATAATCCGTCGACATCACGTGGCTGGTATTCTTTTCTCTGGAATCCTGTATGGTCACCTCTCCAAAATAGCTGCTGATGGTGACAAATGATCCATCGCTGCGATAAAGTACCATTTTTTCTTTTTCAAAATTGACCAGCTCCAGCGGCATTTTCATTCTGCGAACCCGCTGGTATACATCATCTGGCAGGAAAAATTCAAGACTTGTAATTCTTCTTGGATTTTTCAGTGGAGAAGTACGGCTGGCTCCATTGATACTTGTCCAGCGATCTACATACTCCACCGTCTCCGTCATTCTGGAAATCACATCCGGTATCTTCGGATTATCCTTTATCTCTATTCCCTGCAGAACTCCCTGTATGATTGATTTGTATTCTTCCTCTGTGACCTGGACATTCAAAATGTGCTTTCTGTCATAGGTTTGTCCGTCTATATATGTTATCTTGTATCGAAATTTAAAATCTACCATACCTAATCATCCCTCCTCACAGGAAATATCTTCTGTTATTTCGCTTTATTTCTATGCCCTCATAGCTGGTACTTATTTATTTTATCACGTTATTTACTTTTATTTTGCAATTTTTATAAATATGTAAAAGAGTTTTTGCGGCGGCAGAATGTATGATATACTATTGAAGTTGAGGAAACAACAAAAAACAATTTATGCTGACAATCTGCGCAAATTAATTCCATTGGAGATAAAACATGCTGAATTTTGCCAATTTAAGTGATCTGGGATTTGAATATTTGAGACTATGAGAAAACCTCTGTAAATTAGATTCTTTTATGATAATTAATGGCAATAAGCTTATAGATTAGGCTTGATTGCCCTCCCCAAGAGCAGGCGGTTTTCCGCCTGTCTTTTGATTATTCGGGTAAGCGTCCTTCGTACATAATGCTTAGTTCTCCATAGACTTGGCCCCAATTCCGTATTGTGGTAGTTCGCTTTTTCGTAGCCTCAAAAGTGGCCAAATACAGGGCTTTTAACAGGGCGGTATCACTTGGAAATTCATTTTGCTTTTATACCTGACCTATCATATGTCAGTCTATCCTTTATTCATTTTGTAAAAATATCGCCATCATTTCCGCCTGGCGACAACATTAGATCCTTCTTCAATCTCTTTATTTTATAGATGTGTCAACAATGCAGATGATATCATCTATGGTTTTGAAGCATCAGAAAGTTTCATATCTGACGTGACAGATAAAATACTTCCTCAGATTGAAGACTGGCA
>NZ_JAJEPS010000042.1:0-3494 GCF_020686965.1 Hominiventricola filiformis
CTTACTGTCTAATGGTAAGGGTTTTAAAAACTCAAACTGTCTAATCTATAGGGTACATTTTATAATAACTGTTATATTTTGTTATTAAATTCTCCGCAAACCCTTGAAAACACTGGATTTGTCGCAGGTGAGCTTTCCCTTATTTTTTCCCTTGTGTTATATCGTCCCATCAGTGTTTATGAACTCTGATAAGGACAAATACAAGCTCCACCTGATAGCCGGTGATCTTCGGGTTGGCCTTTTCTTCGCCGCCCCGGAGTAGCTTGAACTCCCGGAACTTTTCTCCCATAGCGGCGAAAATGAACTGTTCAAACTCATTCTTGCGGAGTGTGCCGCACCCCGGACAGCCCTTGTGGTCGGCACGTTTGGAACAGCGCAGGTATTCATAGCCGGAGGGGTTATGGGTCGTTTTGAGAGCGTACCCGCATTTCCCACATTTGATTTTCCCGGCCAGCCAAGTGTTCCAGGCCTTGCGCCCGTTCTGGAAGGTAATGTTTGTCATCAGCTTCTTGCGGCACCGTAACCAAATGTCGGAGGGTACAAAGCCCTCATGGGGAGCAATCACAAGTATCTGATCTTTCAGGCTCTTGTCCTCCTTCACATCCCGGCCCTGATAGAGATAGCAGCCATTTGTCCCGGCGAAGTCGGCGGCGTCATTAACTACCACCGCACCCTGACTTTTGAAAAACTCGTACATTTCCAAATCGGCCTGTACATAGACCGGGTTTCGGAGTAACTGGGACAAGAAGGGGCGTGTCAATGACTTCCCATAAATCTTGATACCCTGTTCCTCAAAATACCGGGTAATGTCTCCAAAGGAGGTTTCCGGCTCGGCGTACATTTCAAACATCAGCCGCACATGGTTAGCGGCCACGGGGTCAGCCGCCATCATCTTTGTGCGGATACCCTCTACCACCGTAGGCTCCAATTCAAAGCCATAGGGGGCTTGGCCGCTCATGTGAAAGCCTTTCAGGCACCGGGAGTGGTAAGCGTCCGTGACACGCTTCTGAATTGTCTCCCGTTCAAGCTGGGCGAATACAATACAGATATTCAGCATGGCCCGGCCCATCGGGGTCGAGGTGTCGAACTTCTCTGTGGAGGAAACAAACTCCACATCGTATTCCTGAAACAGCTCCATCATGTTCGCAATGTCCAGAATGGAGCGGCTTATTCTGTCCAGTTTGTAGACAACTACCCGGCGCACCTTGCCTTTGCGTATCTCGCCAAGGAGCTTTTGGAACTCGGGCCTGTCGCTGTTCTTTCCCGAATAGCCCTTGTCCTTGAAAATCCGGCAACTGCCTCCCTTCAACTCATACTTGCAGAAATCAATCTGGCTCTCAATACTGATACTGTCCTTGCGGTCTACCGACTGTCTTGCATAAATTACATCTTCTCTAATATTCATGTTGGGCTCCTTTCCTGTGGAAATGGAGCTACCAACCTACAAGTATATTATACCATTGATAGCCCCGCAGGACAATGTTGTCGATGGTCAGGCGGGGCTGTCCCCGGCCCTTATGTACTTGCTGAACACTTCATACAGACAGCGTTCAATGTCTTTCTTCCGCTTCTCCTTTTCTTTCGGGGAGAGTACCGGCGTCAGACTTTCCAGAACAATGCTTTTTCCCTGAAAAGGGACGGTCTTGGTTTCACTCTGATAAGTAACGGAGTATACCATGAAAGCCTCCTTTGCGTAATTGGTTGATGGCCAGTGTTTTCCCTCATTGTCCCGGTGGGGAAAAGCGAAAGGACAACGCCCGGTAAAAGGTGCTGCCCTTTCGTTCTGCTCCACGCTTCGGGCCAAGTTGGCCCGAGGTCAGGACTGCCAGTTTTCGTAGTAGTGCGCCGCCTCCTCCACAGCGCAGAAGTCAAAGACCTCGTAGAGCTCGGTAAGCACCTGCCGAATGTCCTTTGACTTTGCGGCATTGATCCGCTTCATGCGTGCGGCACATTCCGGGCAGTATTTGGCCCGGTTGGAACCGGGGGTAAACAGCGCCGTTTCCAGTTCCTTATCCTGCGGCAATACCGCCGCCCGAAACCACCTGCACAACAGGGAGTAGGAAATAGACTGGACACAGACACATTCCTCCCCATCGTCCAGGGCGATACAGTTTCCGTCGATGTAGTTACAGCACTCATGCACCAGCCTCCGCACTCTGCGGTACTGGCGGTAATCCATGACGGGGATAGGTTCAGACTTATTGTTCTTCATAAATGATTTCTTTCATAAAGTCGGTAACCTCCTTAAATGAATTTATTATTAAATATTCGTGCAAAGTATTGTTTTCTTCGTGCAAATGGCATATACTATAATTATCAGCAGAAAGGGGGTTGATCGTATGGCTGGAAATACCACAAACATCAGTATCCGCATGGACGCAGATTTGAAAGCACAGGCGGACGCACTGTTTACGGAACTTGGCATGAACCTGACTACGGCGTTTAACATCTTTGTGCGCCAGTCGCTTCGTGAAGGCGGCATTCCCTTTGAAGTAAGGCTGGAACAGCCGAACAAAGAAACGGTTGCTGCCATGCTGGAAGCGGAAAGGATTGCAAAAGACCCGTCTGTAAAGGGCTACAATGACCTTGACGAGTTATTTGCTGACCTGAAAAGATGAAAGAAACCAAATATACCGTCAAGTACACGACCAGTTTCAAAAAAGACTACAAACGAGCCATCAAGCGTGGCTTGAAGATCGAACTGCTGGAGCAGGTCGTAGCGTTGCTGGCGATGGGCGAACCGCTGCCGGATAAGAACCGTGACCATGACCTGTCCGGCGATTGGGCAGGCCATCGGGAATGTCACATTCTCCCGGACTGGCTGCTTGTCTACCGCATAGAAGATGATGTTCTGGTGCTGACGCTGGCCCGCACCGGCACACACAGCGACTTGTTCGGCAAATAAACAGTCTGCCGCCGTATAGGGAAACCTGTACGGCGGTTTTTCTGTATGCAAAGGGGTGTCGTGAAATGCGATGCACTTGACAGGGGTACGCCAAAATGCAGTATCCTTTACCGATCCGGCGCTCGGCCTTGACGATCTTTCCGCGCAGGTCATAGTAACGGCTGTTCATATCAGCGATTTTTTCATGAAGCTGCTGCATAGATTGGATGCCGTTTGCCTGCAAAAAGCTGAACAGCGCAGCGCTTTCCTGCAAGGCCCGGATTTTGCCGGTGCGGATGCCGCGCTTTTCCATTTGGCTGGCGGCTGGCCCCAGATGGACAGAGGGAATCTTATCAATGCCCTGCCGCTTGTAGCTGCGATGGTCAATGCGCTCCGGTCTGCCGGCAGATTCCAACGCCCGATTGGTGTAGGCCGCCCACGCTGCCCGCCAAATCTCCACATTTTCTTTATCGTTCCAGTCGGTCGTATCCTCTCGGTGATTTTTCCAATCGCCTTTCCCATCCGGGATACGCTATCGTATTCTTCGAGAAGCTGCCGAATGATGTTTCTTTTACCATCGGTCATTTGTACTCTGTGTACAGGTTTCTTT
>NZ_JAJEPS010000043.1:0-3424 GCF_020686965.1 Hominiventricola filiformis
CACGACTTATACCGATAAAAAAACTATGCCGATATTTCATGAGATCCCAGTAAATAAGGGATTATCAGCAAAAAATATCGGCATAGTTTTTATAACCTATAAAGCTGCTTTAATACAGATTCCTTCTTCCATAGCTTTTCTTCTGATCCAGATGGGTTGGTCTTTTCAATAGCATCTGCCAATGTCTTTAGGGTTGCAAATGCATAGAAACCTCTGGTGGTTGAAATATTTTCATGCCCTAGAAGCTGTTGAATATAGGACAAAGGGCATCCTGCCTGATACAGATCCATTGCTCTCGTTTTTCTTAACATGTGGAAATGAACTTCTTTTGGCATAGGAATAGTATTTCTGCATATGTTGGTATACTTTTTTAATAACTTTTGTATTGTATCGTCAGAAAGAGGATGCCTTACACCATGCGTTGTAGCATAAAATAGAGGTGCATCCATCTTCATCACTGGATGGAATTCACTTAAATATGTATTCAGATGCTGTATCGTTTTGCTCATTAGTGGTATGTTTCTGTACTTTAAACCTTTTCCCAGTATAGTCACATATGGGACTTCTGGCTCTAAATGAAGAGATGATACTGCTAAATTTATTAGCTCACTGACACGCAATCCTGCATCATAACCGAGTATCAGTATCATCCGGTTTCTCCTTCCATTTTTTGTATCATCGGGCGGCGCAGCCAGAAGTGCTTTAAGCTGCCCATCCTCAAAGTATTCTATTTCATTTTTTGACACAGTAAGCCCTTTTACGGTTTTTGCACTTACATAGAGCGCAGTGATATCTATGGATTCTTCGGCTGCATAAGAGAGCAGTGACTTGATTGCGGTGATCCGTAGATTACATGTTTTTTCACTTAAGTTCTGGGAATCTTTCATAAATAACAGGTATTCTTTCAGGTTGCTTTTACCAAAATCCCGATAACACACATTTGCTCTATTAATAGATTTCTCTTTTTCCAAAAAATCAATGTATCCGTTGAGCGACCGCCTGTAAGCTTCTATGGTGTTTGGACTCTTTTTACGAATGTTCGGAAGCTCATTGTTCAGGTATTCAGATGCACTGCTCCAGAAATAAGCACTGTCTTTATCTGCGGTTGCTTTCTTGCCCATAAGCATTTACCTCCGGTAATAACCTTTCAAATAACGATGATTTTCGCACTATTGTATCATAGATATCAGGAACTAAATGGAAATAGTAAAGGGTATTTTCTATATCCTGATGTCCCATATATCTCATTAAGTATGGCAGCATTACGTTTATGTCCTTTCCTTCCCTAAGCCAGCGGTTCATGTTTGCATAGGCAAAATGATGCCTGAAATCGTATGCTCTTATGCTGATACCGTCACCTTTTTTCCCTGGAAAAGCTGTATACCAGATCTTCAGAAAGTTACGCTGGAATGCACTTGCGCCATAAGGGGCGTCTTTCCGGGCAGGGAAGAAAAACGTCCTGCCAGTAAATATATGGTTCATTCTCATGTTATAAGCCCCAAGATAATCTGACAGTTCCTGCGTAATGAAAAGCCTTCTGCTTTTTGGACCTTTGGATTGAAGGATGTCTATATAGTTTTCTGCGAGATGTACATTTTCAATTTTTAGTGTTCTGGCCTCTTTGCAGCGTAGTCCGCAGCAATAAAGCAGTCTATACATTGCCGGCAGCACAAGATGCCTCTTCGGTACATGATAATCATGTGGGAGGCTGTCACAGGCGATAAAAAAAGCTTTAATCTCATCATCTGTAAATAAATATGGCTGAACAGGTGCTGGCAGGGATACTTTCCCCCGGGGAATTACATATGCAGATGTGTATCCCAGACCAATGAGATATCTTGAGAATTCCCTGAGCACAGCCGCTATGTTGTATAGGTTTCCCGGGGTTCCCGCATATTTGTTTAAAAATGCATGAACAGTATCTTTTCCAGGGATATTTTCAACAGGAGAATGGTTGATTGAAAAATCCAGATAATTATTCAGATGATATCCGGCAGTAGTATAAACATATCCATTCTGTTTTTTATATTCTAAAAATTCTTTTATCAGATCAGATAGGGTTTTATTCATTCGTATGCACCTCCTGGGGAAGGGGAAGTGTACAGGCTGCCATTACTGTTTCATCTGTAGACAGATAAACAGACACGATATTCGGGTCAGTGTGACCAAGGACCGCAGAGATATCAGCCATAGGGACTCCAGATCTAAGCATGGAAGAAGCAGCATTGTGCCTTGTCATCCGGCTGCCGGAAATCCTGCATGCATTCGATATCCCAGCTAATGCTTCCATTTTCAAGAGTACAACCCTGATGGAAGAACCTTCTCCATTCAAGCGTGTAAATGGTGCCAGCTCCCTGACAAAAAGATATTTTGAATTACATTCAGGCCGCTCATTCAGTATGTAGTCAACAATGGCATTACCATAGGATTTCCGAAGTGGGATGTTTAGTACCATTCCTGTTTTTTGTTGTTTTATATAGATGACATCTTTATTCCAATCAATATCGGAAAGTTTGATATTACAGACATCTACTGCTCGCAATCCTGTTTCCAACAATAAGAGACAAATGGCTTTATCCCGTTTGGAAAGACTTCCATCCGACAGTATTTCGTTTATGGCATAGGTCTCTGTTTCGCTATAGATTTCTATTATCTTACGCTCACGTGGGAGACGGGTCGGAAGCTCCATTATAAAATGTTCTATATCAGGATGGAGAGATAGAAACCTTTTTAAACCTGACAGACCGCTTGTAATAGTAGTCGGTTTAAAATAACCTTGTTCATAGAGATATAAGATGAAATTTCTGATATCACCAGAAACTAGCTCATTGATCGACCGGTATGACTTTTTCTCACAATAGATCAAAAGATAAGCAACAATCCTTTTGTAGGTATAGATAGTATTAGGTCGGAGTGGCTCTTCTTCTAAAATCGTAATAAACCTATCCAGCTCCTTTTTTAATTGTTCTGTCTGTATACTGTCATAGGCAGATTTTCCTTTTCTCCTTGACGTATCCGCTTCACCGTTAGTGATATAAGATTTGATAAGGTTAACCACCCTGATCCGTTGGCGGTCCTTAAAAACAGAGTATTCTCCAGTATACTTGTTTTTGTTGTCACTGAGGTATTCCTGAAACAGCCCATCGGATGGTTCTGAAATCCCTCTGCTGTGTGCAAATGAATTTAGCGCATTAAATTTCTTTTGATATCGCAGAAGAGTTTCCGTACTGTATTCCTGTTTTTGCAGGGATTCTAATGTGAGACGCAGGATTTCTTCTAACTTAGTTTCTTTTTGCATTGCAAAACACCTCCTTTAGAAGAATGATACATCGCACAAAAAAACTATGCCGATATTTTTTCCTGATAATCCCTTATTTACTGGGATCTCATGAAATATCGGCATAGTTTTTTTATCGGTATAAGT
>NZ_JAJEPS010000044.1:0-2839 GCF_020686965.1 Hominiventricola filiformis
GATTGGTGGCCGCGAGTTCCTATGTTTTCGAAAAGGGAAGGAATTTTAGTAAGCAAGTTGAGCGCTGAGACCCACGGTCCCGGCCGCGGGCAAGAAAACAAGCTTTCCTCAGTCCCGGCCGCGGGCGGGAAAATAAAAGCCCTGTCTCGGCGAAGGGGCACCTGACTGTCGTGTACCATTGGATGTCAATTTTTCACTCCACCGAAAATTGCTGAAATGCAAATTTCGATATGAAATATGAGGATTTGTCTCATATTTCTGTTGTAAAAACAAAAAAATGGAATATAATAAGGATATAGGAAAGAAGTTTGGACAAGTGGAGGTAAATAAAATGTTATGCCAATTTACAGTGAAAAATTTTAAGAGTATACGGGATGAGGTAACATTTGATATGCAGGCTGCCGCCATTTCTGAGCATGAAGACAGAATTATAAAAGATAAAGATGAGGAATTATACTTACCGGTATCTGCTGTATACGGACCAAATGGCGGAGGAAAATCCAACGTTCTTGAAGCATTGCATAGTCTGGTTACGAAAGTACTGAGACCATTATATGCTACAAGTAATAACGAAGAGATCGCAATGAAAATGAAAAAACTTGTGATAGAGCCATTTGCTTTCAATGAAGGAACAAGAAATGAACCAACAGAATTTGAATTGTTTTTTAGAACGGCAATGTCAGAGTATCGATATGAATTGACCGTAAAAAAAGAAGTAATCGAATACGAAAGGCTGGACCGTATAAAATTGGAAACGGGACGAAAATCAGCACTTTTCGAACGAGATGAGGATGGAATTATTTTGAAAGGTGCATTTGCAAGATTAAAAACCAGTGATGAATTATCCGATACATTGCCGCTGTTATCATATCTTGGAATTACTTACGGCAAAAACGAAGTGGTACAGGAGGTGCTTGAATGGTTTGATGAAGAGATTAATTTTCTGAATTATGGAAATCCTATGCAGGAATTACGAATGGCTATTTCTAAGTCAGAGGATGTAAAAAGACTGATGCTTCAGATGATTCAGGAAATGGATTTGGATATTGTAGATTTCCGTGTAGAAGAAAAGGAAAATGACCGGATCGAAGTGTTTACAAAACACGTAGTGGATGGATATGAAGCAGAATTGAATTTGGTTGATGAATCCAGTGGAACAAAAAAATTATTTGGATTGCTCCCATTCATTGCAAAAAGTTTATTGAAAGGAACGACACTTGTGATTGACGAACTGGATGCAAAGATCCATCCGGTATTGCTTAGATATCTTATTATGATGTTTAGCAATATGGAAAAGAATAAAAAGGGTGCACAGTTGATTTTTACATCGCATGATTTGTCTACTATGAACAGCGAAGTTTTCAGAAGAGACGAAATCTGGTTTGTAGCAAAAGGGAACCGTCAGAACTCAAAATTATATTCTCTTGTAGAATTTAAAAATAAGAAAGGTGAATCTGTACGTAAGGATGCTAAGTTCGATAAACAGTATCTGGAAGGAAAATATGGTGCAGATCCATACCTCAGAAAGATTATAGATTGGGGGACGGTGAATGGCTAAAAGAGGCAGAAAAGAGAAAGACAACTGGAAGAAGAAACGTCGGCAGGAATATCTGGAAAAGAAAGAATTCCGCTACTATATTTTCTGCGAGGGACAAGCAACGGAACCTAAATATTTCCAAGGATTCAAACGGTATATTGAAGATAATCCTATTTATCGGGATATGGTTTTAATAGAAATTGAAGGCTGCCAGGCTGAGACGATGCGTGTAATCGGGAAAGCGGAAGAGTATGTGCGTGAGAACAAGATTACAAAAGGGCAGATATGGTGTGTCTATGATAAAGACAGTTTTCCATCCAGTGATGTCAATGGAGTAGTCCAGCGGGCAGAAGTATTGAATCAAAAAAATTCGGATGTTCAGTACTATGCGGCGTGGAGTAACGAGTGTATTGAATTCTGGTTCATGTTACATTTTGCATATTACACGGCAAATAATCATAGGTCCGAGTATAAGAAATTTTTGAATGAGAAATTTCAAGAACTGGGGATTGGAAAGTATGAGAAGAATATGGATAACATATTTGAGACACTGATGAATGGTGGAAATCCGAAGCTGGCAATTCGATATGCGAGACGGATTATTAAAAATGGAGAGGGAAGAACACCGGCGGAGATAGCACCAGGAACGAAGGTGTATGAGTTGGTGGAGGAACTAGCGAAATATTTGCCGGAGGAACAGAAGAAATATTTTACGGAGGATGTATGAGGATACTTATGCATACTCTTATTCTACTTCTGCGGCATGGAGGAACTTCACCTGCCGGAGTCACTGGAAGTACTGGAAGAGTCTGCATTTTTCAAATGCACGAAACTGACCGAAGTCTGCCTCCCGGAAAGCGTCCGCTATATTGGCAAATGGGTCTTCCACGGCTGCAACCGCCTACGCACCCTCGAGATCCGGCACGATCCCGAATACATAGGTCCGTGGATCATCAATAAATCCGCCAAGATCCGCTGTTATCAGGGGTCAAAGGTGGATGAGTATTGTCAGGAATCTGGCTTTGAGGTGGAGTATCTCTAAAGGGGCGTAGGATGCCTCTTTTTGTAAGTCTGCTGAGACCGTGGCCGCTCCCTTTTTGCAAGTCTGTCGGGGCCGTGGCCGCGCCTCCTTTGTTGCCTTGCCGGAGCGAGGCCGCCCCTTTTTGACAAAGCTGCCGGGGCCGTGGGTCTATATCACGTCCACCCCTGCTTCAGTTCCTGTTTTCCGGCGCCACAACAAGCTTTCGTAGGTGAAATGGGCCAGAAACGCAGATTGGTGGCCGCGAGTTCCTATGTTTTCGA
>NZ_JAJEPS010000045.1:0-2730 GCF_020686965.1 Hominiventricola filiformis
TAACAGTTACCTCATAGATATACTTGTCGTCTTTCGTCAGTTTGAAGCTATAATCAGTACCATAGGTTGCAGAATTATCTGCTGTTACATCATCTTTACCAGCGCCTTCTACAGTAACTGTATAAGTCTTCGGAGTCTTGGATGCTGCTTTGATATTCAGATTTCCGGTAACATTGCTGATGCTGTAAGTGCCGTCTCCATTATCAGTCGGAGTTACCGCATCTTCGCCCATCTTTGCATCAAATGTATAATCATAATGCGGATCTTTTGCAGTGAAGGTGTAATCAGCACCCGGCATTACGGTAGATTCTCCCTCGAAATTCTCATCCAGAGTAACCTGATATCCACCAACAGAAACGGTTACTTTTGATGCTGCTGCAATCGTAGCATCCGGTGCATCATGTACAGTAGCGCTCTCGGACTTATCAATCTTTGCTGCAGTTACACTTACCTCTGCATCTCCGGATGCTTTTCCAGTAAAGGTAAGAACCAGGTTGTCCGTTCCACAGGTCTTGTCATCGCCATAACCTGCGATAGTCAGCGTACCATTTTCATCTTTTACAGTTGCATCTGTATTAATTGCTTTGTATGCCAGTTTTGCAGTATCATAAGCTACAGTAATGAAGTATGCATTGTAAGCAGTTTCGTTATCATTGGTCACAGTCAGCGTTACCGTTGCATCCTCACCGATATTAATCTGGCTGTCCTCGCCTGCAGAAATAGTATATGCCTCAGTTACCGGAACCTCCGGTTCCTCCGGTTCTGTAGATCCGCTGGAGGGCTGCCATGTAAGAATCGGATAACCATTGTTGACATTTCCGGTATCTTCCTTAAAAGCGTCTCCAATAAGAGCAAGGAACTCTGCAGATTTCAGTTCCTCCGATGTTTTTGCTGTTGCCTTGTCTCTGGAGGATGTTGGATTTCCAATACTTACTGCGGCAGAAGTGTCAAGATAATACAGATTCGCCACTTCCATCCAGCTATAATTACCTGCAATCGCGCCAACCCATCTCAAATCATGATCTGAAGTTACTGTTCCTGCATTGTAACAATTTTCCATGATGCTGGAAAGTAGTATAGTATACCATCCGTTACCGGAAGCATCGCCTGCAATTCCACCTGAGCAAGCAGTCGTCTTAGTTGAACGTACAGTAATCGCACCTGAATTATAGCAGTGTTTCACAATTCCAGGGCGGTTACCAGCATTTTCAGTAGTCTTATTTACTACCATATTTAAAGCGCCTGCAATTCCACCTGCATGCATTTCGGCTGATATACTTCCTGTATTAACGCAGCTTTCAATAATTCCGCCCTGCATACGACCGGAAATTCCGCCTGCGTAATCCGTCTTTCCATAAATTGTTCCAGAATTCTTACAATTTTCAGCAGTAGAAACATCCATAAGGCGTGCACAAATACCTGCTGCATATCCACCACCGGTAATGTCTGCTTTATTCTCACAGTTTTTGATCATAGAATTTACAATCGTATAGCTGCTATCAGCATTTGTCACTGCTTTATAAGATGCGTAGGCAGAAACACCACCACATGGCATAGTTGCGTAACTTTTAGTGTCATTATCAATGGTAATCTCTACATCATTGATAACGTTCTCAATAGTACCTCCGATCAGATATGATACAACGCCTCCTGCATAGCAATCAGGGATTGCTTCGGATGCTTTTGCCATATCTAATGTCATTGCTCCATCTACAGTCAGATTCTTTACCGTACCTGACTCTACATAACCAAACAGACCCAGATAAGATGTACTGTTTGTTGTGAAAGCTTTGCTAAGATAAAATCCACTGATAGTATGTCCATCTCCATCAAAGGTTCCACTATATTTAACCGCATTTTCACCAGAACCACCGATTATGTAATCCAGCCAGTTCT
Organism: Hominiventricola filiformis; assembly: GCF_020686965.1. Classification (NCBI taxonomy): domain Bacteria; kingdom Bacillati; phylum Bacillota; class Clostridia; order Lachnospirales; family Lachnospiraceae; genus Hominiventricola; species Hominiventricola filiformis. The sequence continues at coordinate 1,897 of NZ_JAJEPS010000045.1, forward strand.
GATTGTTCAGATTGATATCTGCTGTCAATTTCGCAGATATTCCACTGTTTCCGTTCGTCTGCGTCTGTTTTGCGAACCATGCCAGTTTCTCTGCGGTATCAATCTGATACACACCGCCCTCCTGAGCCGGTTCTGCAACCGTAGTGCCATCCCATGTTCCAGCTGCTGCCATAACGCCAATGGGCATAATGCTCAACATCATCAGCAACGCCAAGACAAAGGAAAAAATCCGTTTTCTCATTTTTCTTTTTCCTCTCCTTCTTTTATTTCAAACCACCATAGTGGAATGAGCATCCCTTTTGACTATTTCAGAATCTCGGTTACAACTGCTGTAGAATCCTGTACGTTTACAATTCCGTCTCCGTTTACATCAGCTTCCAGGAACTTATGCATGGATACGGTATCAAAATCCTCGTATTTTGCATTATACATATCATATGTAAGCTGTGCATCGTTGATATCTACCTGTCCACTGAGGTTTACATCGAAGTTATAAGCCAGTTCTGTCTTCTCTGCATCTGCTTCTGCAATCTTTCCTGCTGCCTCTGTCTTCATCTGCTCTTCTGTATTTGTAGAAACAACGAGGAAGCTGTATGCATTGTACTTCTCTGACCAGAACATTGCGCTGCCGTCATAAGCCAGTACCTTTCCTTCGGATACAGTACCTGCTGCTTTGACCAGCCACATGATCTTGCCATTCAAATCAATATATTCAGATACATCTATGGTAAGTGCACTCTTCTCTGTCTTCTCTACATTTACGGTAAGTGCTGTTCCGGTAATCTTTGCTGCCGGAATGGTATATTTTCCTTCGTCGTTTGCAGTCAGAGTCTC
>NZ_JAJEPS010000046.1:0-2589 GCF_020686965.1 Hominiventricola filiformis
AGTAGGGTAAGAACCCGGCGCCTTACCATATCACTATGGCAGGTTTCCGAGAACTCCCCTCCGAACCGGACTTACACCTCTCGATGTATCCGGCTCTCCAGATGTCAGTCTAACTTTCCTGCGTGTAACTTATCGTGACAGTCAATGCAGAGTGCCATTGTCTTGCGCTTACGCCCAATCATGGCGATTTCCCATTGTTTTCTGCCACTTAAATCTTTGAGTTTTCGTATATGGTGTATTTCAAGCGGCACATTCTCTGCGCCACACCACTCACACCTGTTTGCTTGCAGTCTTTTTATAAGGCTATTACGCCCGTAATTCTCAAAAATTCTTGCTACTATATCAGGATTTCCGCTTTCTACTTTAGTGTCCCGGCGGAACCCATTATTGTAAAACAATACCTTTCCGACCTTGCCGTTTTTCTTCGGATATTCCACAACAAAATCTTTTCCTTGACGGTACTTGCGGATAATTCTGCTGATTCGTGTCCGATATTTTCCAGCAAAGGTTTTGAGCATACTGTATCTCATTACATAGTAGAAGTTATTGAGTACAGACACGTTGTTTGCAAGTCGGTAGTAGTTATACAATCCACGGATTTCTGCGTTGTATTGGTTTAGGATTTCCAAATCGTCCAAGTGCAACAGGCGAGTGCGCCGGACAGGCTCCCAAACCTCTTTGTTTCCATTTTGTTTGTCGTATTTAATCTTGAGGGCATTGCAGGAGAACAGTCGTTTTACCCACTTATCATGGGGAACATAAAGTAAGACTTTTCCATTGTTTACCCGTCTGGCAGCCCCAGTTTTGGTCTTTTTGTTGTGTTCGCCTTTGGCGATTGTGACCTCATATCCCAAGAACTTCGCAGCGTCGTGTCCATGAGTAATCAATGTCTTTTCCTCGGACATTTCCAGATGGAGTTTGTCCCGGATAAAGCAGCCTACATCTTGTTTAATCTGTTCTGCGTCCTCTTTGCTGCCGATAACTCCGATTAAGAAATCATCGGCGTATCGGATATAGCAAAGCCGTTTATAGCTATCGTCCATCTGGTCGCTATACGGTATAGATTTCAGACTACGCCGCAGTTCCCGGATTTCTGCAATTAAGCCCTCTTTTTCTTCCACGCTCATTTTAGAGATATTTCTTTTAAGCCTTTGTTCTTTCCCTCGGCAGACATCCAATTTCTTCTTGAACGCAGGATTGATTTTACGGCGGTTTCCGCAGTTGAATTTCTCTGCATACTCTGCCATATAACTGTCCAGTTCGTTCATGTAGATGTTTGCCAGGATAGGGCTGATGATGGAGCCTTGCGGAGTACCGGAATAAGTATTGTGATAATTCCAATCCTCCATATATCCAGCTTTCAAGAACTTCCAGAGCAGACCGATGAAATATTCATCTGCAATCCGCTTTCGCAAAATAGCAATCAACACATGATGGTCTACGTTGTCAAAACAGCCCTTTATATCTCCCTCAACGAACCACTTTGTCCCCGTAAAATATTTCTGCACATATTTGAGTGCCGTATGACAGCTTCTGTTTATACGGAAACCGTGGGAATAGTCGCTAAAGGTTGGCTCATAAATACTCTCTAAGATGAGCCGCACCACCTCCTGTATCAGTTTATCGTCGAATGACGGTATCCCCAGAGGACGCATTTTCCCATTGGATTTCGGGATATACGTTCTCCTTGCCGGGTTAGGCTGATAACTAAAATCCCGCATCTTTTCAATGAGGGCGTTTATCCTTGCCATTCCCATTCCGTCAATGGTTTTGCCGTCTGTTCCGGCTGTCATGTTGCCTGGTTTCGCCTGTATCCGCTGATATGCCAGCAGATAGAATTGTGGATTGTACAGGTTGCGGTATAACCGCTCGTACTTGTAACTCTTGTTACACGCCTTGGATTTTAGGCTTTCCAACACATTTTCAGGACTTCTCATAATGCCTCACGCACCTTTCCTTTTTATGAATTGGTTGACATCCTGCCTCCCTTCGCCATGTAGACGGCTTTCCCGCCCTCGGACTACTACGGAGGCTCCGTTGCCATGCCGGATATTCATCGTCATCTTTCTTGGGTTTTTACCCCTTGAAATTTATCGCCTTGCGGCATTACGCATAGCCGGATATTTCCGGCGTTCCGGTTTAGGCAATCTCCAGTTAGACACTTTGGGAAAAGCGTATTGTGATGTCGGTAGTGGGTTTTCGTCCTTTTCCGCTTACTGCGGCTGGCTGTCATAAGTATCGTGCGGTCTGTGTTTACCTGTCACATTCCGCTATGACATACGGCGAATACAACCATCCTGCGCCGCCGGGTCGAGTATCCCGCCTCGGACTGCCCTTAAAGCAGTTTAGCCTTGCTCCTCATTCACAATGTTGCGTCTTGCCGCTCAGTCGTGGGTAGATGGTTTTCCCAACTTGCGATTTTTCCGATACGCTATTGTCCCCCTTGTGGTTTCCCTCCGGGGTAAATCGGATGATGCTAAAGTGACGCTTTTCACGTCTTTGATACTTTTCTTTACCGGCTTGCTAAAGCCGGGTTCCCAAAATGCCCGCACACCGCCTTTGGATGAAAAGCGGCGCTTCTGGACGCGC
>NZ_JAJEPS010000047.1:0-2423 GCF_020686965.1 Hominiventricola filiformis
CTTCACGTTGCATCCTTTTGGGATTTCTTTTTATATCTTTTACAACAGTATCAACAGCCGGACTGAATTTCAAACTAGAATAGTATTTTCGAATATACTCCTGCACTTCATAGTCTTTTGGTTCTGCACCAAATGTTACCTTTGCCACAGATAGTTTACCATCTTCAATACGCTCAAATACGCCTACCCAAAATGGTTCTTCAAAATATACTGTCAGTTTTCCATTTGCTTTGTCCATAAGAATCCCTCCTAAAATGAATTGAACAAAGAATGGACAACCCGGAGGGGCAGGTTACTTACCCTATTTGCATAGGACGGCTGGGCTACCTACCAGCTCTAGTACATTTTTAATGTACATTGCGTTTTTATCTTTGTATTTATAATCAAGCCATATGGCACGATCAACTTATTCGGTAAATTGCGATTTCTCAGTTTCAAAAACTTGAATTTGTCGCATCTTCACTTCCTTATTGCCTGCTCCATCAGGCCGCCTTCATAAAGGCCGCACAGAAAGCTGAAATTGTTACTGGTTAAAGCAATCACGAATTGAAGTAGACAACTCTTCATATCCTTTCAATATTTCTTCTTTATGTGCCTGCATTTCTTCATTCATTTTTGTATAGTCCAAACAGTTCTGATAACCTGCCTCACCCCAATATAGAACATTTTTGTCGGCATTATATAAAAGTCTGTCAGCACATTCAATGGAGAAATTCTCAGCATTTTCAAACTTTATCGTCTGGTCAGCAGTATATATAATCTCGATAAAGCAGTCTGTATCATTCCAAATTTCACCTTCAGAAGTTTTTTGGATTTCCAGCAAATGACCGCCGCAATTGGAAATCTGACTTGCAAAAGAGCGGTATTGATAGGAATCAATGCTAATGCTCCGTTCTTCTCCCTCAGAATAAACATTGATTTCAGCAATGCTATTTTCGACAGCAGACAGTCCATCCGGTAGCTGTTTTTCATTGTCCCCCACTGCATAAATTTCAATCAAACAAAGTGCAAGGGTCAAACATAGTGTAACAATGGAAACAACTGCTTTTCGGCGATTTGTCTTTCTTTCGCATATGGCGGTACAGACAATATAGCCTGAAAATCCGCCCAAGGTATTGATTAGAAAATCTTCCATTTCCGCATATCTGCCGCCAAACAACTGTAATAGTTCAATCAAGAATGAGATTAAACCGCTAATAATCGCCACCTTTTTCCAATTTCCTCTACAGGAACGAAAAACAAGCGGCAACAAAAAACCAAGAGGACAAAACAAAGCGAAGTTAAGCAATATAGGGACAATAGAACTCCCAATAAACGGAAGCAAATTATAATTGAAAGGACCATTCAGACTATAACTTAGTGTGAAAATCCCCGTTAGGTTGAGAAGCGTAACGCAGTAAATGCAGAATATTCCCTCAAACATATAATTCCATGAGATAGTTCTGCGTTTTTTGAAAAGATACAGCAACACAAAAATAACAATATAAATTATGATACCTAAGAAAACCGATTCTTTAAGTGCTTGTATACCTTTTATCATATAATTCATACTATCACCTTCCCTCAAGAAATACCGATTTGTTTAACCTCTTAAAATCTTTTTCTTTACAAACATGGAAATTAACTCTGCTACAATTCCTAAGAGCAAATATCCAAACGCATATAAAATAAATGCTTTTTCTCCAATACTAAAGAACAGCCATGTCCCAAGCAAAAAGAATAGTGCTGTAATAATTGGTAGTGGCCAAAATATTTTTATGTCCTTGCCAGCGTATGCTCCGGAACAAATTGCATAAATAGGATTCACTGCAAAAAACAGAATGAAGCAAACTGCCATGCCGCCATCACCTTTTATGAATGTAACCGCAAGCCATGGAAACACTAACATAATTACTGCTGTCGCTAACATCCAAGGTATAATTTTTTTCATGTAATCCACCCCCTTGAGCATATATCGATTTATCTATTTACATAATCAATCAAAATCTTCTTACAACTACTACAACGATAAGCTTCACAATGAGGGATTCCTCCTGAACCTTTACTCAATTCCAGATCGTCCGATTTTTTAATACGAAAAACTTTTGTCAGATTATCAACTGCAAAAGTAATGTCTCGTGAACTCATTAGGTATCCTCTAATCATTTCATCACCACAATATGGACATTTCATGCAGATTCACTTCCTATAAATTTTGATTTTTCGTTCTCTGCGACTTCCTAATAAACGGGAAGTTATGGCTTTAATTTTCTCCAAATAACCAGCTTTAGGACAATACATACGACCACCACAACAGCCACCATGGCACCATCCAACAGTAACTCTGTGTACCACGGTGCAGACTGCATGATGTTGTATAAATAAAGTTGACACCTTATTCTCAAGGAATTCATGTATAATAAAAGAGAATAAGGAGGAACTCT
>NZ_JAJEPS010000048.1:0-2218 GCF_020686965.1 Hominiventricola filiformis
TATAGTCAGTCAGAGTAGACCCGAAACCGGGTGATCTACCCATGTCCAGGTTGAAGTTGCCGTAAAAGGCAATGGAGGACCGAACGCACATCCGTTGAAAAGGGTGGCGATGAGGTGTGGGTAGGGGAGAAATTCCAATCGAACCCGGAGATAGCTGGTTCTCCTCGAAATAGCTTTAGGGCTAGCCTCGGTTTAGTCTGCTGGAGGTAGAGCACTGAATTTCCTAGGGGGCGTCAAAGCTTACCGAAGAATATCAAACTCCGAATGCCAGCCAGATGATGACCGGGAGTCAGACTGCACGAGATAAGTTGGGTAGTCAAAAGGGAAAGAGCCCAGACCACCAGCTAAGGTCCCAAAGTGCGTGTTAAGTGGAAAAGGATGTGGGATTTCAAAGACAACCAGGATGTTGGCTCAGAAGCAGCCATACATTCAAAGAGTGCGTAATAGCTCACTGGTCGAGAGGTCCTGCGCCGAAAATGTCCGGGGCTAAAACACGACACCGAAGCTGTGGAATTAACTGATGTTAATTGGTAGAGGAGCATTCTTAAAGGGACGAAGCAGTACCGTAAGGAGCTGTGGACTGATAAGAAGAGAGAATGCCGGAATGAGTAGCGAGAGAGAGGTGAGAATCCTCTCGGCCGAATATCTAAGGTTTCCAGAGTAAAGCTGATCTGCTCTGGGTAAGTCGGGGCCTAAGGCGAGGTCGAAAGACGTAGTCGATGGATAACAGGTTGAGATTCCTGTACTGCTGTATAACAGAACTGTGGGGACACAGAGGGAGAGCACATCCCGGGAATGGAAATACCGGGGCAAGCGAGGTAGGAGCTGCAATGGCAAATCCGTGTAGCAATCCGAAGGCGTGATGCATAACGAAATTTAGTAGTGAATTGTGTGAGCCAGCTGTCAAGAAAAGCCGCTATTGTTTGTACAGTACCCGTACCGTAAACCGACACAGGTGGATGAGGAGAGAATCCTAAGGCCGACGGAAGAAGCATTGTTAAGGAACTCGGCAAAATGACCCCGTAACTTCGGGAGAAGGGGTGCCCTGTGAAAGCAGGGCCGCAGTGAAATGGCTCAAGCAACTGTTTAGCAAAAACACAGGTCTATGCAAAACCGAAAGGTGAAGTATATGGGCTGACGCCTGCCCGGTGCTGGAAGGTTAAGAGGAGAGGTTAGCGCAAGCGAAGCTTTGAATTTAAGCCCCAGTAAACGGCGGCCGTAACTATAACGGTCCTAAGGTAGCGAAATTCCTTGTCGGGTAAGTTCCGACCCGCACGAAAGGCGTAATGATTTGAGCACTGTCTCGACAATGCATCCGGTGAAATTGAAGTACCAGTGAAGATGCTGGTTACCCGCGCCAGGACGGAAAGACCCCATGGAGCTTTACTCCAGCTTGGTACTGGGATTCGGTATTGCATGTACAGGATAGGTGGGAGACAAGGAAATGGTGACGCCAGTTGCCATGGAGTCAATGTTGGGATACCACCCTTGCAGTATTGGATTTCTAACATGTGCCCGTGATCCGGGCAGTGGACAATGCCAGGCGGGGAGTTTGACTGGGGCGGTCGCCTCCGAAAGGGTATCGGAGGCGCCCAAAGGTTCCCTCAGAATGGTTGGAAACCATTCGCAGAGTGCAAAGGCAGAAGGGAGCTTGACTGTGACACCGACGGGTGGAGCAGGTACGAAAGTAGGGCTTAGTGATCCGGTGGTATTAAGTGGGAATGCCATCGCTCAACGGATAAAAGCTACCCTGGGGATAACAGGCTTATCACTCCCAAGAGTTCACATCGACGGAGTGGTTTGGCACCTCGATGTCGGCTCATCGCATCCTGGGGCTGTAGTAGGTCCCAAGGGTTGGGCTGTTCGCCCATTAAAGCGGTACGCGAGCTGGGTTCAGAACGTCGTGAGACAGTTCGGTCCCTATCCGGCGTGGGCGTAGGATATTTGAGAGGAGCTGTCCTTAGTACGAGAGGACCGGGATGGACTGACCTCTGGTGTATCGGTTGTTCCGCCAGGAGCATGGCCGAGTAGCCAAGTCGGGAAGGGATAAACGCTGAAGGCATCTAAGCGTGAAGCCCCCCTCAAGATGAGATATCCCATAGCACAAGCTAGTAAGACCCCTTGAAGACGACGAGGTAGATAGGGCAGAGGTGGAAGCGCAGTAATGCGTGAAGCTGACTGTTACTAATAGGTCGAGGGCTTAACCAAGAGGTTTAGG
>NZ_JAJEPS010000049.1:0-1773 GCF_020686965.1 Hominiventricola filiformis
GTGTAAGTCCGGTTCGGAGGGGAGTTCTCGGAAACCTGCCATAGTGATATGGTAAGGCGCCGGGTTCTTACCCTACTAATGGTAAGCCTGGCACCGATTCCATTTGCAACTTTTGGGAACAGAGAACAGAGCATGATGGGACAGAATTATTTGAGAGGCCTCTTTGCTCTTGGTTTTCAGGGATTTCTCATCATGGTGTGCGTTGGAATCTATGCAGTCTTGATTCAGTCTGTGGCATTCACTACAGATATCATAGGCTCCCTGTGGAGAGTCATGGGATTTACGATTCTTTTGGCGTTCACACTGTTTAAGACGGGAGCAGTAGCACACAGCGTATTCCATGCGCATTAAGGAGAGATTATGGCAGCATCGTATATCAGTGTCCCAAGGGACCTGACAAAAGTAAAAAGCAAGGTGATGTTCAATCTGACCAAAAGACAGCTGATCTGTTTTGGAATGGCGGCACTGATCGGAGTACCGTCATTCTTTTTATTAAAAACGGTGGTGACAGTAAATACAGCAGTTATGGGGATGATGGTGATCATGATGCCGTTTTTCTTTATGGCTATGTATGAGAGAAACGGGCAGACGTTAGAGGTCATTTTGAACCACATGATACAGGCATTATTTATAAGGCCAAAGATTCGTCCGTATAGAACGGATAATTACTATGCCGCGCTTATGCGGCAGGCAGAAGCAGAAAGAGAGGTAGAAAAGATTGTTAGACTTTCTCAAAAAGAAAAATCAGGACAGCAGAAAGTTCACAATGCCGGAAGGATTAAATAAAGAAGAACAGAGAGCCGTAAGAAAAGTAATCAGGGATGCCCAGAGAAATGATGGGATTCCAAAGACTGCTCAGCAGAGCATTCCATTTGACAGAATGTTCCCGGATGGAATTTGCAGGATCGGCCTTGATTACTATACAAAGACGATCCAGTACGAGGATATCAATTATCAGCTGGCACAGCAGGAAGATAAGACCGAGATTTTTGAAGAGTGGTGCTCTTTCCTGAATTTCTTTGACAGTTCAGTCCGGTTTCAGTTGTCATTCAGCAACATGGCGACCGATGTAACGGATTTTGAAAAAAGCATTGCGATTTCCCATAAGAATGATGGATTTGATGATGTCAGGGATGAATATTCAGAAGTGCTTCTCCATCAGATGGAGGCAGGAAACAACGGTCTTACGAAGACAAAATACCTGACATTCGGAATCCATGCAGAGTCGATGAAAAATGCGAAGCCGAGACTGATTCATATTGAAACGGATATCCTCAACAATTTCAAAAGGCTGGGAGTCCAGGCACGGACGTTAAATGGTTCGGAACGGCTGGAAGTGATGCACAGGCAGTTTCATATGGGAGACGATGCGAAATTCAATTTTGACTGGAAATATCTGACCTCTTCCGGGCTTTCCGTAAAAGATTTTATTGCACCAAGCAGTTTCGCATTTCCGACCGGAAGATATTTTCAGATCGGAGAAATGTATGGCTGCATGAGCTTCTTATCCATTGATGCATCGGATATCAGTGACAGGCTTCTGGCGGATTTCCTTTCTATGGAGTCCAGCCAGGTCGTGACCATGCATATTCAGTCTGTGGATCAGAATGAGGCCATCAAGACCATCAAACATACGATCACAGAGCTTGACCGGTCCAAGATCGAGGAACAGAAAAAGGCGGTAAGAGCCGGATATGATATGGATATCAGTGCGACTCGTTCCTGAACAAAGCCTTCGTGGTTGAAGGACAAAATCAGGCACTAACAAAAGAA
>NZ_JAJEPS010000004.1:0-220379 GCF_020686965.1 Hominiventricola filiformis
ACTACCAATCTCTGGGCCTGGCTGCATAGGAAATGATATCTTTGAGATAAATGTGTCAACCAATATTGACAATATCAATACTTTTCCGGTGATGAAATTTCTGGCATAGCAGATACTCTCATAGGGATTTTCGCTGATTCTGTACTGCTGCTTCCGTAAAATAACATTTCCTTTTACCTCACCGGTCACCCTCGCCAGAAATCTTCCATTTCCGGACATAAAAGTCAGCTCTATATTCCGTTCTGCACAGGCTCCCATCAGCGCCGGACTGGCTCCCGTATATCCAAATGTTACAATTCCTTGAAGATTATGTAATGGAATCCGCCCTATTTCTTCCTGCTTATCAGAAATTACAACATTTTCGCCGTCCAGGGACAGATACCGATTCTTGCCCGTTACATACAAAGTGTTTAACAGACGTTTCATCAGTCACCATCCTTTTCTTTTATTTTTTGATCAATGTACCGGGATACGGAAAGATTTTTATTCAGTACCGGCATACAGATATCTTTCAGCGAGCAGGCGTTACAGCTTTTGCTCCATTTTACTTTTGGCGTATAACGCTGCTCAAAATATTTATGCATTTCCTGAAAACCGGAACTGACCTTTTCTCTTAAAAGAGGGGTAAATTCGATCTTTTCCCGATGCTTGATCTCCCCATAAAATAAATAACCACAGGGAATCTCACAACACAACATTTCTTCCAGGCAGATTGCCTGAGCCGTCAGCTGTAATGCATCAATGTCCGTTTCTTTTGGTTTTCCTCGTTTATATTCGACCGGAATTACTTCATAAAAGCCATCTCTTCCTGCCAGCGAAATTCCCTGCTCTGACCTGTGGAATTCCACAATATCACATTCTCCGCTGATGCCAAGTTCTCTGGAATGTACCGGCATTGCTCTGGAAATAATCAGGTCACCCCTTTTTTCTTTCAGGGACACATCATGTGCTTTTTCATGAAGCAGTTTTCCTTCTACTGTCCGCACATTTTCCTGCCACTGCAGTTCGATATAAGCAAGTGCCCACTGCCTTCTGCAAAAGGCAAAATGTTGAATTCCTGATAACTGAAGAAAATCTTCTTCGTTATACAAAATCAAATACCTCCGGTTCCATGCAGCCCTCCAGATTCCATGTGATATGATAATCTGTAAAATCTTTCGGTCTGCTCACAGGATCAATATGAAAAGCCCGCTGAATTCTTCCGCTGGAAATCGCAGGTGTCTTTTCTTCATGCTGCCACCAGTACATCTGACACACTTCCATACTGCCATCAGGTCTTGCGGAAGATGCATCATTTTCAAAAAGTGTTTTTAAGGCTTCTTTCAGGATTTCCGCATCTTCCTGCGTAAAACCGGTTTTCTCTGCAAGCTGTACATTAACACTTCCCATCACCTTATATACTGCATATCCGATTCGATGCTTTGTTCCCATCGTATCAGAAGCTTTACTTTCTTTTCCAGCTTCACTGTTTACGCTTTTTGTAATTTGCATACTGATAATATCAACCGGAGACAGACTTACCGCCTGGTGAATAGATACAGGTCCTCTTACTCCAAAGGAAACATCCTCTCCTTTAAATGCAAACACCTGTCCAAAACTCCGCACATCCAGCCATTCCTCACACGCAATTTTTGCACAGAGATCTCTGTCAGCTTTTTTCTTTTTCGCAATTTCCACTTTCAGTTTTTCGCAGCTGTCTGCTCTCTCCTTCAAGCTGCTGCATCCATCATCGGAACGGTCATCGGATTGTACAAATACTCTCTGCCCCAGATCCTGAAAACGGTTTCTGATCTTTCTCTTAATACAAACATCCGAAATCTCCCCATATCCATCCATGTTCATACGAGGACGGTTTCCATTTAACGGGTCCCCGTTTGGATTTGCATTTAATACACTGATAAATAATGTAAAATCAATTTTTCCTTTTAATGCACTCATAAGTTTGCCTCCTTATTCTTCCTCTTTTTTGTAAGTTTTCAGATCATAAGACTGGCTGTGGAAACCAAGCAGATAGAGTCCATCCAGCTTTGTATTATCGCAAAAACTTTCCGACGTAAACTGCTGGCAGATTTCATCAATCAAGTTTTCATAGTATCGTCTTTCCACTGCCTTCAGCTTATTCAAATATGGCTGCAGATTTTCCTCAATAATTTTCCATGTATCATACGGTCTCTGTGCAAACGTGCTCATATATCGTTTGGCATTCGTCACTCTCCCGGCATCCCGATCCATGTCATATGTCCGGTATTCAATCCGGTCAGCCACTGCCAGCAGTCTTCCATATAAATAATTTCTATCCTTACACTCTTTCTCCAATGCCAACTTCCATTCCTCCTTACTTGTTTCATATCTATACTTCTTCACTAATGAGCAGGCAAGCATCAATACCCGCTCCCAGTTAAATCGTTCTTTATAGGACTGGGGATTGCTCGCTCTATTTACTGCTGTCACCACCAGATCATAGGGAAGTTTTCTTCCATTCCAGATGCATGGAAGAAGACGTTTGCTCAACTCACCATACAGTTTCTTTCCATTTTTATCATTAATAGTCAGAAATCCTCCTGCATCCGATCCGTACAGTATATCCGCAATTTCTGTAATACCCGGAATTCCTTCATATCTCACAATCTTTTTATTTTTAAATTTTTGCTGCAGCCATCCTCCCTGCAGATGCCATTTTTCAATATTTTCCAGATATTTTCCGGTTTCCAGTACTTTATATTCTGCCAGTGCCAGCCGTCCTGTTGTTGCTGCATCAAATGCCATCAATACCATTCTGGAAGAATTCTCTATCTTTTTCCGATAGCCTTTTAAGGCACTGCAGAATTGAAAAGCGGTTATCATATTTCCATCCGACACGTTCTCTTTCTTTTCCTGCGCCAGATCTTCATCTGCCAGATCCTCTCCAAAATCATCATCAAACTCTTCTTCAAACTCTTCTTCCGATGTCTGGCTGCTTACAAGAATCTCCGTAGAGGCATCCCATCTCGGCATTGGTTGCAGATTCGATTCCCAGGTCACCATTGTCAGTGTGTCAAAACTGACTCCCTGTCTTCGAATGATCCATTTTAACGCATTATGAATTTTCTGTGAGGATTCTCCACCTATGGAAAATGCCTGCTCTTTCGTCAGAAAACGCCCCAGAAATGTAAAATTCGTTGTGTCATTGGAAGAAATCAGTTTTGCTCCGTCTCCTTCATTTCGAATTTTTTTAGGATGCAGATAAGACGGTACTTCCTGTTTTCCTGTCAAATAATCCAGATTTTTTTCTCCTTCCATTGTCTGATAGTATCTGATAAATGCATCCTGTAATGTCCTATCCAACCAGCAGTTTTCTTCTACAATATCCTTCGCAAATTTCTGACGGACTACGAACCTTACAAATGCTTTTTCCTGCGGAATATTTTGAATTTTAGCAGATGCATCCAAATTGCCATTTTCATCTAAAAGAAGCACTTTTGTTTCTGCAAGATCTTTCATCAGCGTATTTTTCTTTAAATATGCATAAACTGCATCGACTTTTTTATGCGTATAAGGAGATTCATGCCATTCTTTTAATGCATTCATATACAATGCATGGCATTCCTCAGCTCCCTTTGTTTTTTCTCCGGAATATCGTCCATAATCTCCTGCCAGATACTGTAGATTATCACACAGAGGATGCGGAGCTTTACCGGCCGTCCGGCTTCCTGATTTTTCTGTTATCGGAATGATGGTCTGTTTATCTTCATTTGCAACCGCCGACGCATCCAGAAACTTTCCGTCCTCATCAATCTCCACTTCAATCTGCGCTGTTACCGTTGTGTGAAAAGGAGGCAGCAATACATAAGGAACTTTCAGATCTTCTCCCTTTTTTCTGTAAACCCTGTAATTAACCTGTCCCACTTTATCAGCATTGATTTCATACAGATTCAGCAGTTCCTGTTCCCAGTTCAATCCGCCACCTCCTCTTCTGAAAATTCTGAAAGTCCGGAGCAATTATCATTACCAAAAGCCCGGACACTCATCTCTTTGACAAATCGTTTTTCCGGGCATTCTTCCGGTCTGATAAATTCAATGATCCCTCCCTGTTTCATAACAGGTCTCCAGAAATTGACCGTCATCTTATTTTTTTCCTGGTCCAGAATTGCCTCATCCGCATAAGTGATTCCATGGTACATAAATCCATAGGAAACTTCCCCAGGCATATCGTCATAATAGCCTGCTCCTTCGCCAAATACACAGGGTTCTGCAAATGCCTGGCACTCTCTGGTTCCAAGAAAAATATCTCTTCTGCCGCCACGCGCCACCATCCGTCTGGCAATATTATGGTGCTTGTGTTCATTGCGGTCTTCTTCCAATTCCGAATGATTAAGATTGAATTCAAAATGTGCCCGCACCTGATAACATACATCTTTCAGATAGGTATAATAAGCCAGCTCATTTCCCCCATTATAAGCAATTGGTCGAATTCCTTTCGTCTCCGTCTGAATTGGATTCATAACGCGAACCGCATCAATGATCCACATGATCGTTGGCTTCCAGTAAATGCTTTCCGTGATTCCTTTTAATGCTTCATAGGTTGGAATATGATAACTGCTCTTCTCTCCACCGACCCGGGTTACCGGATCGGAGAAGAGTGCATAATCACCATATACCTGATATTCTATGGTGTTTCTGTACTTTTCCATTGTCTCACCCCTCTCAGTTGTTATTAAAAATCAAGAAATCCCTGTGTTGGATTTTCCTGTACTCCTGTTTCCTGATTGTAATACATATCATTTAATACCAGTACCCCTGTATCTCCTACCTGATACAATGCATTTCTTAATTTTTCTTTCATGGTTGGACTGATACTTACCGTATACCTCTGTAATTTTCTTAATATTTGCTTTTGCTCTGCCAGTCCTTTTTTCCCTGTTTCAAGTTCAGCAATCAATGCCCGTGCTTCTTCATTATAAGGTGCCACCACAGACACTTTTCCATCCTCTGAGATCACCTCAAATTCTTTTCCGGCTGTCTGAAATGCCTGCCGGAGCAGAAATGCCGGTTGCTGACCATCGTGATGTCGCGCATACTGCCGAACTCCCGCTTCATTTTTTCCAAGCAATTCTACAAGAGAAGTTTCTGTCTGCGAACAGGGATACTGTGTGATCTGCGATCCCAATTTCTGATAATACAACCTGTAATATTGCTTTACTGCTGTTTTTGAATCCGGCGTATTCTGAAAATCATCTGGCTGATTGTGAAATTGCAACAGAAAGCTTTTGCAGGCATCCTGCGCAGCTGTCATTTCCTTCATTCGGCCGATCCGTTCCAGATCTGCTGCCATTTTTACGATGTACACAATGCCCATTTTTCGTTCTTTATGGCGGTTGCAGCGTCCTGCTGCCTGCACAATGCTGTCCAGTCCCGCCAGAGATCGAATCACACACCCAAAGGAAAAATCAATTCCCGCTTCTACTAACTGTGTACTGACACATATAACTGGCTTTTTCCTGTCATGTAATACACCCTTAATTTCTGTTAACATATCCTCTCTGTTTGCCGGACACATATTGGTGCTGAGATGGAACAATGCACACTCTTCAAGATCTTCCTGTTTCAAGGACTCATACAATTCCAGCGCCAGCTTCTTTGTATTTACAATTACCAGCACCTGCTTATAATTTCGGAAAGCCTCCCGCGTAAAATCTTTCAGATCATCCAGTAACATCCCACCTGGAACCAGATCTGTCTTATCTTCAATCCCTACTCTGCGAAATGCTTCTGCATAAGTTTCACTTCTATCTGCCATTTCTCTGCATTCCATCAGATTGTTCTGTGGAAGTGATGCCAGAGATGGCTGTGTCGCCGAACACAATACCACTGTCGTATTGCAGAACTCGGTCAGAAAATTCACTGCAAGATTGAACAGCTCCGTACACTTTGCGGGAATTGCCTGAACTTCATCAAACACAATAATGCTGTTACACAGACTGTACATTCTTCGAATACAACTTTTATCTCCGGAAAACAACGTATTCAACAATTGCACTGCTGTCGTTGCAATCAACGGACAATCCCAGTTATCTGTTAGGTTTTTGTAAATCACTTCCTGCACTGCATCTTCATTCACAATATTGCAGTGATGTTCCAGAATATAGCTCTCATTTCCAACTGCTTTCCGTATTTCATCCGCATTCTGCTCCAACACGGAATTATACGGTGAAATATAGAAAATGTGCTGCTTTTTCTCTTTGACCGCTCGATTTAACGCGAACCGAAGACTGCTCAGTGTCTTACCGGCACCTGTCGGAACCGTCAGACGGTAACGCCCTTTCCGTTCCTGAGAAGCTTCATAACAACGGTCAGAAATTTCTTCCCTATAACAATTCAGCGGACTATATGTTCCATGCTGTTTCATATCGTCCATGTAATTTCGATAATGTGTCAGCATACATTCCCATATCCGTAACGTTTCTTCTGCGGACATCCGTTCTGGCAGCATTTCTCCATTCATCATGCTCGCCGTATCACTCCAGTCACTGTCAATGAGTATCGACAATAGGAAACGCTCGTACATTCCAAGGTAGAACTCTTTATCAACACACGAACTTTGGGTATCGCCAACTACTTCCTTTACATGTTGGTAAATCTTTTGCCAGTCCCGATTTGCCTGAACCAGCAGATCATGCAGTTCCTTTTTATCAACAATCTGGAAATATCGGTTCTTTATTTCCTCATAATCTGTTTCTTTTACTCTCCGCTTTTCTGCAAGCCCTGCTCCGGATTCCATATCGATACAGTCCTGCAGACCATGATGCGCATAGATTGCCGTTCCTATCAGAGAAGATATTGATCTGAATTTGCTCATGTCCTCTATAAGCAGTCCCCCTGCAGATGAATGATCAATCTGATGGCGAATTGCATATTCTCCATGTTCCAGAATGTCGTTCATATAGTCCTGGAACTCCTGTCGTGTTTTGCCCATATCATGGATCAAAGCCGTCACCTGAGCAATATACCGAAATAATTCCAGCGGACAATTCTTCTCCGCCAGATAACGAACATTTTCAAGATGTTCTTTTAAACTCTGAATTTCCTTTGTTTCAGAATTTACATGCCCGATGTATTTTTCTTCCATATAGCATTCACCTTTGTTAACTTTTATTCAATATTCAGTTTTTTCTTTTCGTTTTTTGTGCTATATATACAATCATAGCATGGATTTTTTTATAAAACAATCATATTTCACGCATCTCCTTTGTAATTTTAAATTTTTGAAATGGAAAAAGGGAGCGAATGCCCCAGAGAAAATAATTGACAAATTATAATTTAATACGTTAGAATAAATTTCGGTGAAGTTATTCTAAATTATTATAATTTGAATTACTTTCAAAAACCTTCGGATTGCCAGATCTGAAGGTTTTTTCTTTTTCCACAATTTAACTATAATACTGCTATATTTTTCTGTCAATGCTGATTTAAATTTCTTTTATAATTTAATCAAACAATCACACAAATTATTTTTTAATACAATATTACTTGTAATTGTTCTGCGTATATGCTAAATTACAAACGTCAGGTAATCTTGCCTGTGAATTGAAAAGTGTGTTTGTTTATGAATTTATGAAAAAGACTGCTTTCACAAGCAGCCTTTTTTCATTCATAATCCAAATTCTAAATATAGCTTTTGTCGATATTCTTTATTCGAAACCGCCTTCACCAAATCGTTCATTCTATTCATTTTCAGCAATTGTCTATTCAACGAATTAAGTCTTTCTTCTCCCCTCTCCAAACTACTCTTTATCTGCGTATTATAATCCCTCACCGCTTTTTCTCTTGCTTCATACGCCAAGCGTTTTCGCTCATCTGCACTCATCTTCTTCAGGAGTTCGTATGCTTCATCGATATATTCATCTTTTTCTGCCATCTTCTCAAAATCCTCCCTGCATTTTCCATTTAGAAATCGTGTCCATTTTAAAAGTCCATTTTCATTCTGTTCTTCTGGCGGTAGTTTTTTTAATTCCAGAATATGTAATTCCAGCAAATCCGTATATTCGCTGTTTTTCTCGTCTCTCAATGTGATCTTTCTGTAAAAATCATAATCGTTTTCAAAATGAATAAAATCAAGAAAGCTCACATGAATACATTTTTTCAGTTTATCGTAAGTATCTCCTTTCTCGATCTGACCGGTAAACATTCTACACAGATAAAATAGAATCCGATTAGTCCAGTAGTCATATTTCGCCACCTGCATTTCCATTCCTACCTGAGTTCCATTTTCCAATTTGATCAGTACATCCAGGATTCCCAGTTTTCCATCCGGATATTCTTCTGTTGTACTGGTTGGCAAAAGCTTTGTTCCAGCAATTTCTTCTGGACTTATTCCAAGCAATGCTGAAATAATACCTTTTCGTACTTTTGAATTCTGCATCAGTTCTTTAAAACAGAAATCAGAAGTAGGAAGCATGATGAAATCATCCTTTTTCTGTATAACCGTGTTTTCTGACATAAATGCCCCTTTCTTCTTACGAGAACTGAAGGAAAGAAATTTTCAGGCATTCCATGTCCTCTGCCTTCTATCCCGGAAGTGAACTCTTTCTTCCCGCCGTCTCCATATTCCATTGTGTTCATTGTCGGGAAATTTGCTCGATCTGAGCTCCGAGAATGAGATTTGACACGTTATTAAGATACGTGCACCGAAAGCATGATCACTTCCAGTGCACTTTTAGAATAGCATATAGTTTTGCAAAATACAACATTAAATAGATGATACTGGAATAATTTTACTCTTCCCCATCCATCGCCATATATGCATTGGCGATTCGTCTGTAGTCGAATTCTTTTTTAATCTGCTGCACGGTGAAATCATCACCATCCATGATACATTCGTAGATATACCTACCCTCATCATCAATCGTGTCATCTTTCACAACCGCACCGACTACATAATGTTTCTCTTCAAAATCAAATTCATCGACAACCGCCATCTCCACATCGGAACCATCTTTTGCTGTTACATGAAATGTCACATATTCTTCCATCATTTCTTCCATTGTTTTACACTCCTTTATTCCGTAGTCATTTACCCGAGGTATGCTTTCAGAAGTTCAAATGTATTTTTCACCCCATCCACATGACTTCTTTCATATCCATGGGAAGCATAGACGCCTGCACCGATCAGACCATGACGCACATCATATCCTGCAGTGAGCGCCACATCTGCATCAGAGCCATAATGAGGATACACATCTACGGCAAAATCAATATTATTTTCTTTTGCAGCTTTGATAAGACCGCTTACTACATCATAATGATATGGACCATGACTGTCTTTTGCACAGATGGATACCTGTGTTTCATCGCAGGCAAGTCCTTCTCCGACACATCCCATATCAACAGAAATGACTTCTGTAACCCCTTCTGGGATGGATGCTGCTCCACCATGTCCTACTTCTTCAAAGACTGTAATATGTTGGTAAATCATTCTCTCTGGTGTCACATTCTCTTCTTTCAAATATTTTGCATATCCCAGCAGAATTCCTACACTCAATTTATCATCCAGAAAACGGCTCTTAATATATCCGGACTTTGTCACTGTTGTTCTTGGATCAAAGCACACAAAATCACCGGTCATAATACCCAGCTTTTCTGTATCTTTTTTTGTTTTTACATTTTCATCCAGGATAACTTCAACAGAATCATAACTTCTCTTTATACCATCATATTCATCGTTTACATGGATCGATGCATTGATCAGCTGTAAAGTACCTTCATAATTTCCGTTAAAACGGGTGATAACTTTACAGTTTTCTGCTTCCGCATTGTTTGCATTCATTCCGCCGACAGCGGTCACTCGAAGTCTTCCATTGCTCTTAATCTCTGCCACCATTGCGCCAAGAGTATCAATATGTGCTTCCAGCTGCACTGCATTTTCTTTGTCTCTGCCGCCAATTGCAACAAGGATTCCGCCTTTTACCGTAAGCTGTGGTTCGTAACCAAGTTTTTTATATTCCTCCATCACATAGTCTGCCACTTCCCGTGTGTAACCGGAAGGACTGTCAATTGCAAGAATCTTTCTGGTCTCTTCCACCATATAGTCTACATAGTCTTTACTCATTCATTTACTCCTTTTTCAATCGTTCCCGACACGCTTTCCAGTTTGGATAAACCTGGTCAAGAATTCCGTAGAAATGCACATTATGTCCGCGTTCCAGAAGATGCGTCAGTTCGTGGACAACCACATATTCAATACATTCTTCCGGGTAAGCACCCAGCCACAGACTGATAGAAATATTTCCGTTTTTTGTATTACAGCTTCCCCACTGGGATTTTGTTTTACGAATAGTCACCTTGTTGCTGCAGACGCCGAGAATCGGCTCCCATTTTCGAAACATACCGGGAAGCAGTTCCAGAAGCCGGTCGCGGTAAGCAGGTGCCATTTTTTCTTTTTCCAGTTCTTTCCGAAATTTTTCCTCGTCGGTCGGAACTGGCTGTTGTTTTAATTTACGTTCATAATTATCCAGCCAATGCCGGATATGCGGAGTCTCCAGAGCCAGCAGTCCTGCCTTATAGGTCGCACTGTATGGAATAGACATGAGAATCACATGAGGATTGTCTCTCTTGATTCGCACATTTGTATTTTTTACATTTTTCTTCGTAATCTGAACGGTGTACTGTTTCCAGATAAAGCTTTTCATGACAACACTGTATCTCCGTTTGTTTTCATAAATTCTCTTACCCTGCCATCTGTCAGCTTTGCCTCGGAAGCACCGACAAACAATGTACTGTAAGAACCTGCTGCGCAGGCATATCTGCAAGCGTCCTCCATGGAATCCCCTTCCAGAATTCGGTAGATAAATGCAGCGGACATACAATCTCCTGCCCCGGTAGTATCCACCGGACGTACCGGAATTGCCGGAATCCACCCTGAAAAATGTTTATCTGAACAATAGCAGCCTTCAGAACCACATTTAATAATGACATGATCACTTCCCAGATTTCGAAATACACGCGCTGCCTCCTCCGCGGTCTCTGTTCCTGTCATATTCAGAACATCATAGAGGCTTGGAAGGAAGTAATCAATTTCCGGAAGAAACGGTTCTATTCCTGCAAGGCCCAGTCCCTGCTTATCTGCCGCCAGATCTGCAAACACACGAATGTTCTGGTGATGGGCTGTCTGAAGATATGGCAGCAATCCGTTCCACTCCAGTTCCGGCATGGAGAAAAGACTGGCCAGTGAAATTGCCCTGCAGTCTTCGGGAAGCACTTTCGGTAAATCTTCCGCACACAACGTGCTGTGCGCTCCCTGCACGGAAAAAATATGTCGTTCCCCTTCAGGGTTAATCAGCACCATGGCCGTTCCTGTCCGTATGCCTTCTTTCGATCGTACAAAAGAAACATCTACATTTCTTTCCTGTAATGCTGCTCTCAACATCTGGCCGGTGCTGTCATCTCCTGTGCATGCACATAATGCCGTATCCACCCGAAAATCCGCCAGATGAATACTCTGGTTTACGGCATCTCCGCCCGGAAGAATCCGAATATCGGAAATCCTCTGTTTTTCTTTCCAGTTTACAGAGTCTTCTATCGGTGTAGCTGCAATATCCATCACCGCAGAACCAATGCATAGCACTTTCATGTCATCAGGCTCCCTTCTGCTGCGTTTTCTTCTGCTCCTCCTGCCGTCTTTCTTCTTCTGCAGCCGCCTTTGTATTCATAATCAGCATCTGCAGCCGATTCTCAATATTGGCAAAGCTCACATCCGGATCATAGTCCAGCGGCAGAATCTGGACATTCGGATACAACTCCTTCAAGCGTTTGGAAATACCTCGTCCTACCACATGATTCGGCAGACATCCAAAGGGCTGCAGGATAATAAATGCCTTACATCCATGTGCAGCATGATGAAGAATTTCCCCCGGAATGAGTACACCCTCTCCCGCGTCAAAGGTGTGATGAATGATCGGATCACTCTCCTTTACCAGATCCTGCATTCTGCATGCTTTCTCATAGAGCGGATGAGCCAATGCAATCTCATCGGTCATATCATGTGCCATATTGAATACTTTATCTACAATCGCAAACCAGGCTTTCTTATCCAGTGGTTTCTTCAGATGATATTCCCGAATCTGAGATCCCTGGTAAAAATATGTCTTGCGGATAACATCCGTCATCTTTGCTTCGATAATTTCAAATCCATTCTGTTCCAGATATTTTTCGATGTCATGGTTTGCTCCTGGATGGAAATTCAGAAGATACTCACCTACAATCAGCACACCAGGCTTCGGCACACTGCGGTCATACTCTACTTCTTTCATGATTTCGATTGCCTTCCGGAATCCCTTTTTTGCTCCCGGAACACCGGATCTCATCATTCCGTAGATTACCTGATCCATAGCACGCTCAAATGCCGCATCCGCACTTCCGTTTATTCTTTCATAAGGACGGATTTTTCTGAGCAGTTCCTCCAGTGCATCAATCATGGGCAGGGCAAATGCTATGCGCACTGCTGATAGCATATTCATCTTAAAGCCCGGATGCATATGGTGAACATCCACATCATCGTTGGTGAGCACCGGAACATCTTCATAACCGGCATCGTCCAGTGCCTTTCTGAGCAGCGCACCATAATGTGTAAGACGGCAATCCCCTACATATTTTCCCATACCCACTGCTACTTGCTGTCCATCATATTTTCCGCTTCTCAACGCTGCCAGTGCTTCGCCGATAACAATCTGTGCCGGGAAACAGATATCATTATGAACATACTGTTTTCCCAGACGGATGGCATCTTCTCTTCCCACTTCCAATGGTACTGCACGGATACCCTGTCCGGAAAGAGCAGCAGACATAACACGGCAAAATGCATGAGAGGTATTCGGTACCAGTACGATTCGTTCTTTTCTGCACTTTTTTGTAAATTTCACTGGGTACGGATCAGAAAGAGCATGTATTTCCCGATGCATATGAAGTTCCCGGCTCATCTCTACTGTCTCTATAAAGGATCTCACACGAATCTTCAGAGGTCCCTGCACATCACTTTCATCCAGCTTCAGAATCAGCGGCGTCTTTCCTGAGATTTCCTTCATCATACGGATAATCTCATCGGAAAGATATGCGTCATGACCACATCCGAAACTTACAATCTGTACATATTCCAGATGCTCACTTTCTGCCGCAAGCACTGCGGAAGAAAGCATTCTGGCATGATAATTATTCACGATATCCAGTCTGCTGTTGCTCAGATCCACCTCCGTCACACCCGGAACAGAATCTGCCGTCAGCACTGGAATTCCCATACTGGTAAACATTTTCGGCAGATCATGGTTCACCAGCGCATCATTCTGATAAGGTCTGGATGCAAGAACCACTGCATAACGACCTTCTGACCTCACCTGTTGCATCACTTTTTCCCCGGCATCTTTCAGCTGTCTTTCAAATGATGCCTGTGCCTGGTCAGCCGCCTCTATGGCTTTTTTTGTGATATCCGGTGAAATATCAAACGTATCTTTCATATAAGCGGTGAGCTGCCGGTTCCGGTCTTCCGTCCGATACCAGTGAAATAACGGAGCATCAAAGGGAATATGAAAACGTTTTTCCGGATTATCAGAATTGCGGATGACAATCGGATATCCCTTGACGATCGCACACATAGATTCACTGGTGCTGGCTGTATTTTCCGAAGATACGGTTGTAATCGTCGGCATAAAGATGCGGTCTACATGATGCTCTGTCAGATTCCTGATATGGCCATGTACCAGTTTTGCCGGAAAGCATACCGTATCGGAAGTCACTGCTGACAGTCCGCTTTCATAGATTTTTCTGGTACTCTTGTCTGAGATCTGCACCTGATAGCCAAGTGAACGGAAGAAGGTGGTCCAGAACGGCATGGTCTCCCAGTAAGACAATACTCTCGGAATTCCAATAACCGTTTCTTTTTCCGGCAAGAGCTTTGGATAAGGATACTCTTCAAACAACAGTTTTTCCCGCAGATCAAAAAGGTCCGGAACGGCATCCTTTTCTTTCCGTACTTCTTTCAATTTTTCACGTACTTTTGCATCCTTCGGATCACCGAGAATCTCGCCACGCTCACAGCGGTTATTGGTAATCCAGGAATTTCCGTTGGAAAATTTCACAATCGTTCTGCGGCAGTGGTTCGTACAGAACGGGCACGGCAGATTTGCTTCCCTGCTGTATGAAAACTCATCCAGTGCATCCAGTCCGATAAAGGATGCTTTCTTCTTTCCTGTCTCAAACTGTTCTTTTGTAATCAAAGCCACACCGATGGCTCCCATGATACCCGGATATGGTGCACGGATAACTTCACGCCCCAGATACTGTTCCAGTGCGCAGAGTACGGCATCATTTTCAAACGTACCGCCCTGCACCACAATACGGTCTCCCAGAGAGTCTACATTGGAAATACGGATGACTTTGGTAAATACATTTTCAATGATAGAACGACACAGTCCCGCCATAATATCTTCCGGAAGCTTTCCGTTCCGCTGCTCGGTAATAATACTGCTGTTCATAAATACTGTGCAGCGGCTGCCAAGGGCTGCCGGATGCTCAGATGAAAATGCGGCAGAAGCAATTTCCTGCATGGGAATATGCAGATTTGCCGCAAAATTTCCAAGGAACGAGCCACATCCGGAAGAACAGGCCTCATTGACCAGAATGTTGGTGATAATGCCATGATCCAGCCAGATTGCTTTCATATCCTGTCCTCCGATATCCAGAAGAAATGTGGCATCTTTAACATATTTTTCCGCTGCTCTTGCATGCGCAACCGTCTCTACAGTATGGCATTCCGTATCAAATGCCTTTGCAAACAGCATTTCTCCATATCCTGTAGTTCCTGCTGCCAGAATCTGCAGATCTGCTCCGACCTGTCTGTAACGTTCCCGCATATCTATGAGTGCCGTCTTCGCCACTGTCAGCGGATCTCCTTCATTGGGAGCATAAAATGATCCCAGAATCTCCTCTCTTTCATCTATCAGTGCAAATTTTGTCGTCGTACTGCCGGAATCAATACCAAGGTAAGCTCTTACTGTCTCTCCTTTTTCCGGCAGCTTCCATTCCGGAGGATGATGAGAATGCCTCTTTTCAAATGCAAGCTTCTCTTTTTCAGAAGCAAAGAACGGTTTTGCACTGTCTGAAATCTCCCCTTGCTCACTCTGTTCTTCCAGAAGCAGCTGTTTCATCAGTTTTGGAATCTCACGTGCTTCTCCCTCATCTGTAAACAGTTCTTCCAGCGAAAGGGCTGCACCATATGCCACCATCAGTTCCGGATGTTCCGGAATCAGAGTCTCCTCTTCTTTCAATCCCAGACGTTCCGCAAAAACACGGATCAGCGTCGGGTTAAAGGTCAATGGACCACCTTCAAAAATGACCGGTTTTTCAATGTCCAGTCCCTGTGCAAGACCTCCAATCGTTTGCTTTGCAATAGCATGAAATGCAGAAAGTGCCAGATCTTCCCTGGCAATTCCCTGATTTAGAAGCGGCTGAATATCTGTTTTTGCATAAACACCGCATCGTCCGGATATATCATACACACAGGTCCCCTTTGCAGCCAGTGCATTAAATTCCTCCACCGGCACCTGAAGAATAGATGCAATTTCATCAATAAATGCCCCGGTTCCTCCGGCGCAGCTTCCATTCATTCTCATATCGGTAACATTTAGAAGCCCTGTGTTCTCATCTTCTTTAAAAAAAATCATTTTTGCATCCTGTCCGCCCAGCTCAATGGCCGTTCTGACATGATGATACTGCTCTCTTAATGCCATGGAATTGGCAACCACTTCCTGAATAAACGGTACATGCAGTCTCTCTGAGAGAAGTTTTGCTCCGGAACCCGTGAGCACCAGTCTGATTTTTGTATGTGGGAAGGCTTTTTCCAGTCGTCTCAGGGCATCATATACGCTGTGTACCTGAGCTGCCTGATGCCTTCTATAATCCGAGTAAACAACTTTTCCGTTCTCCGGATTGATCGCAGCTATTTTGGTTGTAGTAGAACCGACGTCAATGCCGGTCAACAATATTTCCTTCACTCTTTTGTACCTCATCTAAACAATCCAATAAGGCGGGTCTTTGGAATAATGGAATTCCTCCGACCCGCCTCGCGGATGGTCACTGTCCTACCAGACAGTCTATCTCAAAAACTTTTCGGTCTCCTTCAGACGCGTCAATGCACGGGCCAAAGCTGCCTGTGTCGTATGATACTCCTGAATACTCTGCTTCTGACGAAGACGCTCCTGCGCACGCTCCAATGCCTCTTTTGCACGGTTGACATCCACTTCTTCCGGACGCTCCACCGTATCGGCAAGGACGGTAACACGGTTGTTAGCAGCCATGCAAAACCCTTTTCCAAGGACTGCATAGGACCATTCTCCGCCTTCTTCCTTCTGCATACGCATTTCGCCGTTCTGTACGGCAATAATGGTTTCTTCATGATGTGCCATAATTGCCTGCTCACCATCTACTGCCGGGATAATCAAGCAATGGCAGAAACCTTCATAAAAAATTCGGTTACTGGATATGATTTTCACATAAAATTTCGACATGATCCATCACCTCTATACGGAAGCCGTCATGGTCTTGGCCTTAGCGACTACCTCCTCAATCGTTCCTACGTTGAAGAACGCTGCCTCCGGGTACTCATCCATCTCACCGTTAATAATAGCCTGGAAACCTTTGATGGTATCTTTCAGCGGTACATATTTACCGGGAATACCGGTAAAGTTCTCAGCTACATGGAACGGCTGAGACAGGAAACGCTGAATCTTTCTTGCACGGGCAACCGTCAGCTTATCTTCCTCAGACAATTCCTCCATACCAAGGATGGCGATAATATCCTGCAGCTCTTTATATTTCTGCAGCATTTCCTGTACACGTCTTGCAGTTTCGTAATGCTCCTCTCCGACTACATCTGCTTCCAGAATACGGGAAGTGGACTCCAGCGGATCAACTGCCGGGTAAATACCCTGTTCTACGATCTTTCTGGAAAGTACAGTGGTTGCATCCAGATGTGCGAAGGTCGTTGCCGGAGCCGGGTCGGTTAAGTCATCGGCCGGCACATAAACAGCCTGTACAGAAGTAACTGAACCATTCTTCGTGGAAGCAATACGCTCCTGCAGTTCACCCATCTCAGTAGCCAGAGTCGGCTGATATCCTACTGCGGACGGCATACGTCCAAGCAGTGCAGATACCTCAGAACCAGCCTGTACGAAACGGAAAATGTTATCGATGAAGAGAAGCACGTTCTGATGCATCTCATCACGGAAATATTCAGCCATGGTCAGTCCTGTCTCTGCAACACGCATACGTGCTCCAGGTGGCTCGTTCATCTGACCAAATACCAGTGCAGTCTTGTTCAATACTCCGGATGCCTTCATCTCACTCCACAGGTCATTACCCTCACGGGAACGCTCTCCGACACCGGTGAAGATAGAATATCCGCCGTGTTCGGTAGCAATATTTCTGATCAGTTCCTGAATAAGGACGGTCTTACCAACTCCTGCACCGCCGAACAGACCGATCTTACCGCCTTTTGCATAAGGTGCCAGAAGATCAATGACCTTAATACCGGTCTCAAGAATCTCTACAACCGGGCTCTGATCTTCAAATGAAGGCGGATCCTGATGGATACACCATTTTTCTGAATCTGTAATCTCTCCCTCTCCGTCTACGGTCTGACCGAGAACGTTGAAGAGACGGCCAAGGGTCTTCTCTCCGACTGGAACAGTAATTCCCTGTCCGGTCTGGACAACTTCCATATCACGGCAGAGTCCTTCACTGGCAGACAGCATAATGCATCGAACCACATTGTGTCCCATATGCTTTGCTACCTCCATCACGCACTCTTTTCCGTGATTATCAACTTTCAAAGCGTCCTTTATATGAGGGAGATTGCCCTTCTCGAACAGCACGTCGATAACCGGGCCTGAAACCTGTATGATTTTACCTTTTTCCATCACACATGCATCTCCTTTTATGTTGTCTTTTTCTTCTGGGCTCTGGCACCGCTGCATACCTCAGTGATTTCCTGTGTAATGGCAGCCTGCCTTGCCCTGTTGTACATGATGCCTAAATCGTGGAGAAGTTCATCCGCATTATTAGTTGCAGATTCCATTGCCTGCATACGGGCATTCTGCTCGCTGCAGAATGACTCAACCAGCGCACAATAGATAAAACCCGTAATATAGTTCGGTACAATACTGTCTGCAACAGATTTGTCATCCGGAACAGTACGAAATTCCTCCTGCCGAACATCAATCGGAATCTTCGGCATAGGCGGTCTCTGCAGCGGAAGCATACGACGAACCTCAGCATTACTCGTCATGCTGTTTTCCATACGGGTGAAGATAACATCTATCTCATCCAGCTCACCTGAAAGAAATTTTCCAAGCAGGATCTCAGCAATCCAACGGGCACGGCTGAATGTGGGATTCTGAGCAGTATACTGGAAATTTTCCTGAATCGGAATATGCTGTCCCATAAAATACTGACGCCCCAGCTCTCCAACTACAAAAAGCTCAATCTCATTCTCCTGATCGTCCAGATATTCCTGTGCCAGTTTGAGCACATTATGGTTATATGCTCCGGCAAGACCCTTATCTCCCGTTACAACCAAAAGACCGATCTTTTTCTTATCTGTATTCTCCATCTTTGCATCTTCCGAAGCCTCATCTTCGAAATAGATATGGCTGACATCCGGAAGATGCCGCAGCAAACGTGCCATCATAGACTGCAGCGTATAGAAATACGGTTCCGTGTTCTCCAGATCCTGCTTTGCTTTTCTCATCTTGGTGGATGAAATCATGTACATGGCATTGGTGATTTTTCTCGTATCCTGGATACTTTTGATCCGGTTCTGGATCTCGCGCAGTCCTGCCATACTACTTCACCACCTGACTCTTGTATTCCTTTACTGCATCTACAATCTTACTGATCAGTGTATCACTCAGACTGTGAAGTTCTTCGATCTCTTCACCGATCTGCGGATGTTTCTGATCAATCCATGCAAGCATTTCTTTCTGGAACTTCTTCAGTTCTTTTACAGGGACATCCAGGAACAGTTTATGCGTTGCTGCACACAGAGTAATTACCTGCTCATGCAGAGACAGCGGAGATCCCAGCGGCTGTTTTAAAAGTTCCATCATTCGCTTACCATATTCCAGCTGTTCCTTCGTAATCGCATCCAGATCAGAACTGAACTGGGTAAATACTTCCATCTCACGATACTGAGCCAGATCCACACGAATACTTCCGGCAACCTTCTTCATTGCTTTTGTCTGTGCTGCACCACCTACACGGGATACTGACAGACCGACATTGACTGCCGGGCGCATACCTGCGTTGAAAAGATCACTCTCCAGGAAAATCTGACCATCTGTAATGGAAATAACATTGGTCGGAATATATGCTGATACATCACCTGCCTGAGTCTCAATGATCGGCAGTGCGGTAATGGAGCCGCCGCCCAGCTTGTCGCTCAAACGGCTGGAACGCTCCAGCAGACGGGAATGCAGATAGAATACATCACCCGGGTATGCCTCTCGTCCTGGAGAACGCTCCAGCAAAAGGGACAATGCACGATATGCTACTGCATGCTTGGAAAGGTCGTCATATACAATCAGGACATCCTGTCCTCTGTGCATAAAGAATTCTGCCAGTGCGGTTCCTGAATACGGAGCCAGATACTGCAGAGGAGCCGGATCACTTGCTGTAGAAGATAATACAATCGTGTAGTCCATAGCACCGTGTTTTTCAAAATTATGCACCAGCTTGGATACGGTAGATGCTTTCTGACCAATTGCAACATAAATACAGATCACATTCTTACCCTTCTGATTCAGAATGGTGTCTGTAGCAATGGAAGTCTTACCTGTCTGACGGTCACCAATGATCAGCTCACGCTGTCCGCGTCCAATAGGGAACATAGAGTCAATAGACAGAATACCTGTCTCAAGCGGTGTATCGACAGACTGACGGTCAATAATGCCTGGTGCCGGTTCTTCAACTGCACGGTAATCGGTAGTCTCGATTTTTCCTTTTCCATCGATCGGTTCACCAAGAGCATTTACTACTCGGCCAATATAGCCATCGCCTACCGGGATACCTGCCATCTTACCAGTACGTGCTGCACGGCTTCCTTCCTCAATCTCGGTATCTTTTCCAAGAAGGATGCAGCCAATCTCGTGCTCACGAATATCCTGTACCATGGCTTTCTCACCATTGTCAAATACAAGGATTTCTCCATACATGGCATGATCAACACCGTCAATATATGCAATACCATCACCTACGCGGCTAACTACACCAACTTCCTGGCTTGCAATATCCACATCGTTCATGCTGCCTTTTAAGATGCTGATAATTGCCTTCTGCGCAACGAGCGGACCATCACCGGACACATCTAACAACTGCAATTTTTCCTGCAGTGCTTTCTTACGTCCGGAAGCACTCCAGTCGAATTCCTCATTTCCGGCATGAAGAATAAAACCACTTCCAAGCGCTTTATTCTGTTTTCTGGAAATATTCAGGACCCTGTCCGGGTACTGATGTTTTAAAAATTTGATAATACCTTCATACTGAGCATCATCCGGTTCAGAAACATATTCCAGGACGCAGGAAAGAGGTGTTCTCTCTTCCTCTGACATCTCCATATATGCCTTTAAAATATCCTGTAAAGAACCAAGAGCACCATCCTCCACCAGGGAAAGGAGGAATTCTCTGGACTCTGTCGGGAAAATTTCCTGAATAATATCCTCCCGTTTCATACGGGTGGTTGCCGGATTTTCCAGCTCAGTCTGAATCTGCGGAACTGCTTTCAGAATATCTACGGCATGCTGCAGGACTTCCGGCCGCATCCGTACTGCTGTAAGCCGATCCAGATAGGAACTAAGATTCTTCATGAGTTGTCTCACCTGCTTTTGTCAAAAATTGGTCATAAAGAGCTTCGTCACTGTTCTGGGACTGCATAGATTTTACTGCTGCCTCAAGGATCAGACCACGGATTTCCTGCTCTGCTTTATTCATTACTTTTTCTTTCTGAAGAGCTGCTTCTTTCTTGGAAGATTCAACAATCTGTCCTGCCTTCTTATGCGCATCTGCTACAATCTGATCGAATTCCACACGCGCATCTGCCTGTGCAGCTGCCATAATTTTAGCCTTTTCACTCTCGATCTGTGCCTGATACTGTGCACTTTTCGTTTTTTCTTCCTGTGCTTCCTGCTTCAGTTGTTCTGCCTCAGCATAACGCGCCTTGATCGCATCCTCACGCTTTGTGATAATGTCATTGATCGGCTTAAACAGAAATTTACGAATGATCACATACCAGATCAACAGATTGACAATGGTAAAGACCAGATTTAAGTCTAATCTTAACATTTACAAAATCCGCCTTTCTTTACTGTAACAGAATGATGATCAGCAGTGCGATAACGAAACCGTAAATAGCGGTTGCCTCTGCAAGTGCTGCACCCAGAAGAAGAATCTTCGTGATTTTACCCTCAGCTTCCGGCTGTCTTGCAACAGCTTCTGCTGCTTTGGAAGTAGCAATACCAATACCAATACCTGCTCCAATACCTGCCAGTACGGCGATACCTGCTCCGATAGCAATTAATGTAGACATAAAAATAATCTCCTTTTCTTTTCCTTCGTTTTACTCAATAGCTTCTTTAATAAACAGTCCCGTCAGGAAAACAAACACGTAGGCCTGAATCAGTCCGTCAAACACATCAAAATATGCGCTGAAAATGACCGGAAGACCGACGGGGAGGATACACTCAATCAGTTTCATAATAACGAATGCACCCAATACGTTACCAAACAGTCGCATACACAGAGAAAGCGGTTTTACAAACACTTCCAGTATATTAATTGGGGTAACGATCGCAATTGGCTGTGTAAAGCTTTTCAGCCATCCGCGGAAACCTTTTTTGTGAATACCTGCATACTCAATGAGGAAAATACTCATCAGAGCAAGTCCTGCAGTCACATTCAGGTCTTTGGTAGGCGGTTTGAATCCAAGCATACCGATCAGGTTTGCGACACCAAGGTAAATCAGTATCGAAGTAAGATATGATGCATACCCCTTCTCTTCTTCACCGATAATTCCCTCGCCGATTCCCTGAAGCCAGGTCACGATGTACTCCAGCATCAACTGACCTCTACCGGGATTCTCAACCTTCAGATTTCTGGTCAACAGAATTGCTGCCAGCAGAAATACCGCCATGATAATCCATGTTACAACAACTGATTCAGAGATACCGATACCGCCTATGGTAAAGACGTTTTCACACTGCAACTCTTCCAACAGCTTTGGCCCTAAATTACCCATAACTGCACTTCCTTTCTAAAGAATTCTTATTTTGCCGAGGCTGTTTTTTCCTATTAAAAGAAAACCTTGCCTCAAAGCTCAGAACCTATTATAATACGAAAGAAACGAAATGTATAATCGTTTTTTTTTACTATTACCATAGATTATATGAATATCTTAACAAGATTTTCACGCAGAAAACGGGGTAAACGGAATGGACATCAGCTTTGATTATTATAAAATATTTTATGAGGTGGCTAACGCGAAAAATATTTCCCTGGCGGCACAACATCTGTGTCTGACACAGCCGACGGTCACAAAATATATCCAGAATCTGGAACAGGAACTGCAGTGCAAGCTGTTCCTCCGTTCTCGAAAAGGTGTTACTCTCACTGCCGAAGGCCAGATGCTTCTCCGACAGGTAAGCCGTGCTGTTCAGCAAATGGACCGTGCCGGTGGCATGCTTCAGGAATTCGTCAACTGTCAGAGCGGCAAGATCAATATCGGTGCCAGCGAACTGACCATGCGTTACTATCTTCTTCCCTACCTGGAACAGTTCCGCCAGCAGTTTCCTAATGTCAATATGCAGATTCACTCCTTCTCCACACCAGGCTCCGTATCTGCACTGAATGCCGGAACCGTCGACTTCACCGTCTCCATTACGCCCATTGAAGGAGTCGATCATTTTCATGTAACACGGGTCTCTGATTTTCAGGATATCGTCATTGCAGGAAATCATTATACATTTTTACAGGGACGGACAATGACTTTAAAAGAATTGAGTACCTATCCTCTCGTCTGTATGGAAAAAGGCACTACCACCCGAAAATTCTGGGACAGTATCTTCAAAGACCATGGCTGCGAACTTCGCCCGAATATTGAGGTAAACTCCAATGACCTGGTCGCTCCAACCGTTCTTCATAACCTTGGTATCGGCTTTGTGCCCTACAAGTTTGCCCGTTCCTATCTGATGAACTACGGACTTATCCAGCTGGATCTGGATATTCCTGTTCCTAGACGCGGTATCTGTATCGTCCAGAATCCCCAGCATCCTCTGTCTCCTGCCGCCAAAGCACTTCTCGATATGCTGATGAATCATTCTTCTGATACAATCTCTACCTATTCAGAAAATGAAGGCAACACACTTGCCTTTTAAGAACATATGTACAAAACATTTGTTTGCTTTTTTTGCCTGTACATGCTATAATACAAAAAACGAATGTTCGACTAGCAGGAGGAACTTTTATGAGTTACGGAAAGATCACACCAAAACAACAGGAGATTCTGGATTTTATCAAATCTGAGATATTGAATAAGGGTTATCCGCCTGCAGTCAGGGATATCTGTGAAGCTGTCCATCTAAAATCCACCTCCTCAGTGCATTCTCATCTGGAGACACTGGAAAAAAATGGTTATATCAGAAGAGACCCCACCAAGCCTCGTGCTATTGAGATTATGGATGATCAGTTTAACCTGACCCGCCGCGAGATGGTCAATGTTCCTATGATTGGTACCGTTGCCGCAGGACAGCCAATTCTGGCGCAGGAACATATTGAAGGCTACTTCCCCATCCCGGCAGAATACATGCCTAATACAGACTGCTTTATGCTGAAAGTAAAGGGCGAAAGTATGGTGAATGCCGGTATTTTCAGCGGCGACTATATTATGGTTCGTCAGCAGAGTAATGCGGAGAACGGAGATATGGTAGTGGCGCTGGTAGAGGACTCTGCTACTGTCAAGACCTTTTATAAAGAAGACGGTCATATCCGCCTTCAGCCGGAAAATGATTCCATGGATCCGATCATTCTGGATGATGTACAGATTCTTGGTAAAGTATTCGGCGTGTTCCGCATGTTCAATTAAGTTCATAAAAAGCAAAAGCGCTTTCTGATGAATCAGATCATCAGAAAGCGCTCTTTTTGTATTAGTTCATATTTTTCTGAATTTTATCGCCCAGTCCGCGGATGCCTACACTGTATCCATAGATTGGGTGTTTTAATTGAGTGTTCTTCTCATGCTTTTGCATTTCTATATAGGCGCTTTCTCCCTCTTCCAGACGCAGCACTGACAGACAGTCATAGTTCCGCCCTTCATCTCCATATACGATCTGAAAATCATTAGCCTGATAATAATAAAAGGCTCCTGATGCAAACTGTTCCGTATATTCCTCTCCGTAAAAAACTTCTGCAATGGTTGTTGCATTTTGCGGTAATTCCGTCCAACTGTCATCTGCTTCCCTATCGGTAAGCAGATTATAGATCTCTGCATAATAAATCTGGCAGGTGGATGCATTTACAAGAAAATAGTAATCAAATGTCTGTTCATCAGAAAAACGCAAATACCAGAGATTCATCATCTGCATCATATGGCTATCCGGGTCAGATTCACAAGTCAGGCTGTAATATTTCGCAAATCGAAGTTCATCCATCCAATCATAAAAAGCCGGTGCTTCCTTTGCTACCTCCTTTTTTCCTGCCTCCATAAGATAATTTTCATAGTTCCCGGGTTCCAGCCATGGAATATATCCGTTTGTGGATGCCAGCGCTACCTGATCGACAATCTGGGCAATCAATGTACTGTTCTGCCAGTTTTTTTGATCAGAATAGTTGGATAGCAGCATCAGATTTCCACCATTTCCAATCGAATTCAGGAGTTTCACCTGATCGGCCAGCTGATCGGAACTCTGTTCCAGGAAAGAAAAACTGTCACGATTCACCACGGACACCGTATTCAGGTTTGTCTGATCCAGCATCCGGCTAAAATATCTCGGACCGATGATGGTCCCAACTGCAAGGCCGATCACTCCGCACAGACAGATAAAGAATCGGCGGTTAATCTTCCTTATCATAAATCTCCTCCCCTTCCGGAAAATGAATGGCAATCACTGTTCCTTTTCCCTGACGACTGAATATTTTCCATCTTGCATGATGAAGTCCGATGATCCGGCTGCAAAGCGTCATACCAAGTCCTGCTCCGCCCTCTTTTCTGGCTCTTGACTTGTCTATCATATAAAAAGCTTCTGTAATTCTGGTTACTTCGTCCGGTGCCATGCCACAGCCGTTATCGCAGATACACAAAAAATATCCGTTTCTGCGGCATTTTCCAAGAATCCGAATCTCTCCATTCTCCGGCAGTGCCTTTCTTGCATTATCAAGAAGATTTACAAACAGAGAGAGCAGAAGATCTTTTTCCCCGAAAATCAGTCCGTCATCGCAGACCCTCTCTGCAGAAATATTCCGTTCCTTTCGTTTTTCTTCCGTAAGTATCTGCGCTTCCTCTAAAAGCTTGCGGACAGAAAAATAATGGTACTGGTATTGCTGATGTTCTGCTACAATCAGTTCCAACAATTTAAATGACAGACTTTCCAGGCGTTTTCCCTGCTGGAAAATATAGTTGGCTGCGTCCATGGTTTCTTCCCTGGTGCAGTCAATCGAACGGATCATATCCGCATACCCGATAATCGAAGTAAGCGGTGTCTTCAGTTCATGGGCAAAAGATGCAGTAAAATCTTCCTGCCGCTTCGCCTGCATAGTCAGCTCCTCGATCTTATCCGATAATGATACTGCCATCCGATTAAAATCTGCCGAAAGTTCTGCAACCTCATCGCTCCCGGAAACCGCCGCTCTGGCAGACAGATCCCCTTCTGTAAATCTGCGTGCCGTCTGTGACAGACTCGTTACTGAACGGGTCAGCATATGGCTGATAAAAAATACCAGAAGCGTCACCATCACCGTCATGCCCATCATAACTGCCGTATACCAGTCATAGTAGCTTTCCCGCTCCTGATAAATATCTGAAATATTTGTCAGACTTTCCAACAGGTAAGTCTTTCCTCCCACAGTAGACCTGCAGGCATAGAGAAGCCATGTGGTATCTCCTGCCCGTTTTACCAGATAACTGCAGGGCTGCTCCTGACTTAGTACACTTAAAGGTTCCGTTCCGTCAATCTTACAGCTGTTTCTTTCATAGAGCAGGTCCTTGCTGCTGTTGTAGATGCGGTAGACATTACCGGAATCAGAAAGATTCTGTGTTACCGTTACTGCGATCACCTGTACCATGTTATCGGACAGGGTCTCCGGATTCATACTACTCAGGCTGGTTTCAAAGGCCAGCTGGTACATTCGGTTATCCCATTCTCCATCCTTCAGTGCTTTCTGATAGGACTGTTGAAAGGTCATCTGGATCATCCAGGTGCCAAAGAGGCCAAAAGCCAATAAAAATAATACAGTAAAGGAAAAATAGATTTTCCAGAAAAATTTCATATTCTGTTACTCCATCAGGTTTCCAGACGATAGCCGATCTTGTAGACAGCACAGATGTGTTTGTCCCAACCCAGTTTCTTCTTCAACCTCTGGACATGTAGGTCAATGGTCCGGCTGTCTCCGGTGTATTCTTTCTCCCACACCTGCTCATAGATCACTTCCCGGTACAGAGCAATGTTAGGATTCCGGGCAAAGAACAATAATAGTTCGTATTCTTTCAGTGTCAGTAAGACCTGCTTTCCGTTCTGAGTTACTACTCTGGAAGAAAGATCAATCTCTACATCCAGAATCCGGATGGTTTTTCCGATTTTATTGTAGCGACGCATAACCGTCTCCACCCGCGCCAGCAATTCCACAATCTCAAAGGGTTTGGAGATGTAGTCTTCCGCTCCCATCTTCAACCCTTTTACTTTATGTTCCGTTGTTCCCATGGCAGTGATGAAAATGACTGGAAGCTGCAGAGTTTTGGCATATTCCATCAGCTCATAGCCATTGATCTTCGGAAGCATGATATCCAGAAGCAGCAAATCAAAATGTCCGTTTTCCATCTGATCTGCCGCCTTTTCTCCGTCACAGGCACAGGTACACTCATACCCTGCCCTGGTCAGGTTTACACGGATCAGGTTTGCAATGGGTTCCTCATCCTCGGCAATCAATATTTTCAGCATTACACATCTTCTCCCCTTCTTCGTATCTGATCATCCTACAAAAAGTTTGCATCAGAATTGTATCGTTTCAAATACCATCTGTACCAGTGCCATATAAAGGATGGTTTCCAGAACGACAGCCATAATGGTAATAATCTGTTGTGTAATGGTCATTTTTCTGCTGCCTCCATATCCATATATTTTCTTCCGATGAGAAAGCTTACCGTCATGAGGATCATAGATGGAATCATAAAGTTGTCACCGCCGAAAATTATCAGACAGATCACCGGGCAGACAAGGCCGATGAGTGCCGGGCGGTGATCTTTATGCTCTTCCCACTGATTGACCAGCATGACCACAAAGAGAGCGGTCATGACGAATTCAATACCTTCTGTATTAAAATGAATCACATATCCAAGCAATGCTCCCATGGTGGCACCGAACACCCAGTAGATCTGATTGAGAAGGTTTACAAAGAACATGAACCAGCCTTTGTCCACATCTTCCGGTGGCGTCACAGCTGAGTTAATGGTAAAGGATTCATCGCACATACCAAAGATCAGATAGGGCTTCTTCCATCCAGTATTCTTATACTTTTCCAGCATAGATAATCCGTAGAACAGATGTCTTGCATTGACCATCAACGCCAGAAAAAAGGCCGCAATGGGATTAAAGGCCGACTTGACGATCCTTTCCGTAAACTTTATAATAAAATAAATTGTACATTCGTTCAATATTCTGAATGACCTTTTCATATTACCTTGATATGATTTGTTTGTCAACAGAGAAAATACAGCCACCAAAAAGGAGCTTTTCTATGGATCTTGGAAAAATTATCGGCGAAAACCTGCGGCGATTGCGGACAGAACGGAATCTGTCCCTGGGGCAGCTGGCCAAAACTTCAGAAATCAGTAAAGGAATTTTGTCGGAAATTGAGAAAGGAAACAGCAATCCTACCATCAATACGATTCTGAAGATTGCCGATGGACTCAGCATTCCCTATACAGCTCTTCTGGAAGAGCCGCAGAAGGAATGTGATCTGGTTCGAAAGGAGGATACAGAGATTCAGCGGGATGATTTTGGGACTTACCGTCTCCGCTGTTATTTTCCCTGCAGTTCCTCCCGGAATTTTGAGTATTTTCAAATGGAGCTGGATGCGGGATGTTCCCATACGTCTATCGGCCACCCGCCTAAGGCTCAGGAATATCTCTATGTAATCCGTGGCACAGTGGCGCTTACGGCAGGCAGTGAAGAACATGTCCTGCATCCTGGCGACGCGTTACTGTTCGCCTCTTCCATTCCGCATGTCTATGAAAACCGAACCAATGAGACTGCGGAATGTATGATTATTAATTATTACGGGGGATAAAAGACGAAATATATCCGTCAGCCGCAGCCGTTGCAGCCACCACATACGGATGGTGCGGTTGCACATCCCCCCATTGCGGTTTCCCGAAGTTCCGCAGGAATTCGTTTTCCTACGGTATACATGACCTGAATCATCTCATCCAGGGGAATCCTCTGTGGAATTCCTGCAAGGGTCATTTCCGCAGCAATCAGACTATTCGCTACACCTGCAGCATTCCGATTCTGGCAGGGATATTCCACCAGTCCGCCTACTGGATCGCAGACCAATCCCAGCATGTTCATAAGTACCGTGGAAGCCGCATCGAGACATTGTCCTGGTGTTCCGCCCATGAGTTCGACTGCTGCAGATGCTGCCATGGCGGATGCCACACCAACCTCTGCCTGGCATCCGCCCACTGCTCCGGCTACCGTTGCATTTCTCATAGCCAGATAGCCTACAGCTCCGGCATTAAAAAGCACTTTTATCATTTGTTCATCAGAAAATCCATATATTTCCTGAAACGCAAGCATGAGCCCCGGCACAATCCCTGCTGAGCCTGCCGTAGGTGCTGCCACAATAAGACCCATGGAAGAGTTCGTCTCCAGCACCGCCATGGCATATGTGATGGCCTTTTCAAGAATCGGTCCGCACAGACCTTTTCCGGCTGCCTGGTGTTCGGATAACTTTCTCGCTTCGCCTCCAATGAGTCCGCCCATAGATTTCACCGGAGTCTTAACAGGCGTTCGAGCAGAATCCCTCATAATATGGAATGCTTTTTCCATACGAGCCAGCGCTTCGATCTCTGAAATCTCTCCCAGCTCGATCTCCCTTTTCAGCATAATATCCGAAATGCTGCTTCCTGCTTCTTCACAGAGATGAAGGAGTTCTTTTGCATTCTTAAAATCCATCATCAACCTCTTCTCCTCTCTAAGGCTGTACGATCATGACATCATGGACATGTTCATTCTTCAGAAGTTCTTCCCGAATATTTTCAGGAAGATGACCATCAGATTCTACAATCGTGTAAGCAACATTTCCCTTTCCTTCCCGAAAAAGACGCATAAAAGCAATGTTGACGTTTCGGTCACTTAAAGCCTTCGTAATATGAGCAACAACACCGGGACGATCTTTTTGAATGACGATGACCGCACTGTATTCGCCCGTAAAATCTACCTGAACCTTGTTGATACGCGAAATACGTACCTTGCCTCCGCCCAGTGATTCACCGCGAACCGTCATCTCCTGACCTGCCTTATTTACCATATGAATATCGACGGTGTTAGGATGCACATCTGTCTCTTCTTCATCGGGCAGAAATGTGAATGCAATACCTTCTGTTTCTGCAATTTCAAAAGAATTCCGTATCCGCATATCATCGGTAGTAAATCCCATGATTCCGCCCAGCAGTGCCCGGTCTGTACCGTGTCCCCGATAGGTTCTGGCAAAAGAACCATAGAGCGTAAAATCCACCTGTATGAGTGGTCCTGTAATCATCTTCTGTGCCAGATAAGCAATCTTTGCCGCTCCGGCAGTATGAGAACTGGAAGGTCCGATCATATTCGGTCCTAACACATCAAAGACACTGATAAAGGACATCCTATGCCTCCTTAACGATAAATTTGTGATAAATCGTGTCTACAATCACACCGATGGCATTGTCACCGGATACATTGCAGGCAGTTCCAAAGGAATCCTGAGTGATGTAAAGTGCCACCATAATTGCACAGATCGGGCCGTTAGGATCACCTGCTTCTGCACCGAAGATCATATACAGGAACGGAAGAGCAGTCATAATAGAACCGCCTGGAGCGCCCGGAGAAGCCACCATGGCAATACCAAGGGTCATAATAAATGGAATCACAGTGGACAGACTGATGGGCAGCTGATTCATCAGGCAGACAGCGGTTGCACAGGCAGTGATGGTAATCATAGAACCTGCCATATGAATGTTGGCACACAGCGGGACTACAAAATTACGGATCTGTTCACAGACACCATCGGTTTCTGCACACTGCAGATTCACCGGAATGGTTGCCGCAGAAGACTGGGTTCCTAATGCAGTAGTATACCCTGGAATCTGATTTTTGATTAATGTCAAAGGATTCTTCTTACTTACTGCACCTGCAATGCAGAACTGGATGGCAATGCAGATCAGATGCATGATGATGACCACAAGGAAGACTTTCCAGAGAATGCTCAAAATAGCGAAGGTCTTGCCGGATTTGGTCATGTCCACAAAAGTACCGCAGATGTACAATGGAAGCAGCGGAATGATCACCGTATGAAGTACCTTGTCAATAATTTTGGAAAAATCACCGATGCCGTTATAAAGGCTGTTTCCCAACTCTTTTCCTCTCATGGTAGACAGGCAGAGTCCGAGAACGAAAGCCAGTGCCACTGCGGACAGGGTATCTAATACCGGTTCCAGTGAAATGGAAAAATAAGAACTTAAAGAAGCATCTGCGGTTGCCGCGATCTGCTCCAGTGCCCCCGCACTCATAAAACTCGGAAACAGATTGTCAGCTACCAGGAAGGAAGCGGTTCCTGCGATCAGTGTAGAACCATAAGCAATCGCTACGGTGATCAGTAAAAGTTTACCTGCACCCTGAGACAGATCCGCGATTCCCATAGTGACATAAGCTAGGATCATCAGCGGAATGACGAATTTTAAAAATGTACTGAAAAGTCCGGATAATGTGACAACCAGACGGCAGAAGCCTTCTGGCAGAAACTGCCCGATCAGAATACCGAGCACGATCGCAATGATCAGTTTGGGAACCAGTCCTAGTTTTCGTTTGTTTTCTCTCATGTTTGTACCCTCCAAATTTTCCCCTTTGTATGGTTTGCCATAAAAGGCAGTTACTTCCAGAGTATATCACGGGAAGATGCTGCAATCAAACTCATACATTTCATATATAAGATGAATAATTTTCACAATAAAAAGCGCAAAAAAAGCCGGGAACTAAAAAGCTCCCAGCTGTTTAAACAGGAAAATCCACCCGCAGATGGTAATGCAGGACAGCAGTGACGTGATGATCAAACATCCTGCCGCCAGTTCCCCGTTACTGTCCATCTGCTGTGCCATCGTATAACCAGATACCGCACAGGGTGCACCGAACATAATAATCAACAGTGCCAGCTGAAGATCCCGAAGGCCAAGCAGATATCCTGCCGTCAAAGCAAGACCCGGACTGACAATCAGTTTGCCCACCGCTCCAATGACCAGATTCTTACTGTTTTCCCGGATACTTCCAAGCCGGAATGTAGCTCCCATGATCATCAGCGCAATCGTAGATGCCGCAGACGACACCTGGCTCATGGGGGTTGCCAGGATCGCCGGAAGCTGCAACCGGAAACCCGCCGCGATCAGACCTGCTCCCGCACCAAGAATCATGGGATTGGTGATGATCCGCTTCAGTATTGTTGACACATGTAGTGTTCCGCCTCGAAATACTTCCAGTGTCACTACTGCCAGTGTATTATAGATAGGGATGATAAATGCTACCATAATCGTCGTCAGTCCCAGCGCCTCTTCTCCCATCAGATTTTTCATAATCGGAATTCCCATCAGGACAAAATTGCTCCGATAAATAGCCTGAATTAAGGCACCTCTGTTGTAATTCTCTTTTTCTGTCAGAAGAGTCACCACAACACCCAGACCGTATACAATGAACAGCATCACCACACAAAACGCAATATACCGCGGAATGATTACTCCTGAAAAATCCGCAGAATAAATATTATAAAACATCATGATTGGAAACATGATTTCAAAGACTGCTTTATTGGCATGGTTGAGCTCTGTATCCGTCATAATATGAAACTGTCTTCCTCCCATTCCCAGAAGAATCAGCAGAAAGGTTGGTATGACTGCTTTTACTGCAATGATAAAATTCGATAACATCGTTTCATTCTCCCACTTATAACTTTTCTGTATACAAAAGGGGAAGTGCCTGACAGCACTTCCCCTTTTTCTCTATCTGAGAAAATAAAATGGATCTTCCGTCGTATGGCACAGGAAATGCATCAGTAAATAACCACAGTTAATCGACACATTCTCTTCTTTCAGAATTCTGCGGACTTCCTTCCGATCTGCAATGATAACTTCCAGATCCTCATTATCCTCAAGCCCTTCTTTGGATATCTTCCCTGACGCATACCCATATACGGTAGCACAGGACTCATCCGTCATCCCAATGGTCGTAAACAGAGGTTTCGAGTACATTTCATCTGCTTTCACCGGTGTAAAATCAAGACCCGTTTCTTCTTTCAGTTCTCTGGCTCCAGCCTGACCGTATGTCTCTCCCGCATCCACCAGCCCTGCCGGAAATTCATAAACATAATCATCTACAGAAAACCTGTACTGGCGTACCATTACCACTTTATCCCTCTTAGGACCATACAGTGCATAGATAATCACTCCATCCGGTTTATTTTTATGCGTCTTCAGCTTCAGTTCCTCTATGGATGCGCCGCGGGACGCAATATGATAGATACCCTGTCCCCCAACTTTGTTTTCATACTGAAGGTCGTACATATTCAGAAAACGGTTATCCGTCTTCTTCTCTACAGAAAGAATGTGATCATGTTTTTCCATTTTATGCCTCTAATTCTTCTTCCGAAACTACCTTTCCATCTCTCCAGATTCTCTCCAAATCATAGAACAGACGG
This sequence comes from Hominiventricola filiformis, assembly GCF_020686965.1. NCBI lineage: Bacteria > Bacillati > Bacillota > Clostridia > Lachnospirales > Lachnospiraceae > Hominiventricola > Hominiventricola filiformis. The sequence goes on from NZ_JAJEPS010000004.1 coordinate 33,217, forward strand.
TTTTCTTCATCAAAGATATGAACAATAATATCCTGATAATCCATCAAGATCCAGTTTGCAGTCTGATATCCTTCGATCTGTTTCTGCTCATATCCTGCTTTGTAAAGACGCTCTTCTACTTCATCTGCCATGGCCTGCACCTGATTTCGGTTGCTGCCAGATGCAATAATAAAGTAGTCTGCAAGTACGGATACATCTGAAATATCAAGAATTTTGATATCGTTTGCTTTTTTTTCTTCCAGACCTGCGATTGCAAGCTTTGCCATTTCCTTTGAGTTTTTTAATACCATAAGTTTCCTCCTCTATGGTTGTATCTGATTTTTATAAAAATCATAAGTTGCTTTCGTCATCGTATCCACCTCGTCCGGTGAATCTCCGAGATAATTCAGAGTATCTCCGAGAATCTTGAGTAGTGCCTGATCCAGATCTACAAATGCCATTTTCCGGACTTCTTTCAGATTTGGTGCTTTATCCCTTTTAGGTTCAATATAATCAGCCACATATACAATCTTCTCCAGAAGTGTCATGTCCGGTTTTCCGGTCGTATGCCAGCGAATGGCACTTAACACTTCCTGATCTTCAATGTCATATTTTTTTCGGCAAGGAGGGCTCCTACCTTCGCATGGAGCATAAATGGATTTTTCTGCTCGATCTCCGTAATCTCAAGTCCATGCTTTTCTGCTACTTTCAGTTTCTTGGCATTCGGCATACACTTTGCACAGTCATGCATCAGACCAGCCAGTAATGCTTTGTCAAGATCGCACTCATACCGCATGGCAAGCGCTCCAGCTGTATACATCACGCCAAGGGTATGCTCATAACGGCTTTCGTCCATGTTTTTCTTCAGATCACGTTTTAAATCTCTGATACAGATTGCATCCATGTTTTTCCCTCCTTATTCATATAGGTGATTCTGTCTGATATAGTTTGCTACGTCTTCAGGAACCATCCCGGCAATATCTTCTTTCTGCTGAATTTTCCGACGGATTTCTTCCGATGCCACATCCATGTTCGGAGTATTTAAAATACGAATATCCGCATTATATTTTTCTTTCAGCTCTTCTATTCTACGGAGAATTTTTTCCTTTCGGCAATGATCCCTGGTCGCTGCCAGCAGAACACACTCTCTGCAAATAATTGCAGGCTCTTTCCAGTCTTCAAAATCAAAAAGGGAATCTGCCCCCATAATAAAGTAAAATTGATGATCCGGATATGTGCTGTTTAAAACAGACATCGTTTCATACGTATAATGATAACTGTTTTCAGACCGCTCCAGACCACACAACCGAAGATAGGGAACATTCTGGATTGCAAGACGTACCATCTCCATCCGATGCCCTACATCTGCCTGAGAATATTCCCGTTTATGCGGCGGATTGCCATTCGGCATCATCCAGACCTCATCCAGTGAAAACTGGCTGTAGGCCTGCTCTGCCAGTACCAGATGCGCATTGTGAACCGGATCAAAAGTTCCTCCCATGATCCCAATCTGTTTTCTGCCCTCTACCATAAGAACCTCTTTATTTCGGGAGAACGATTTTCTTCTTTTCTTCTTTTCCCTCTTTATACAGAACAATTTTTTTGCCGATGACCTGTACTACCTGGGAACGTGTTCTCTCTGCTACGAGAGAAGCAATCTCTTTCGGATCATCCATGCAGTTCTGGAGTACACTGACTTTGATCAGTTCCCTAGCTTCCAATGCTTCTGCAATTGCCTTTGTATTTTCCGGAGTCAGACTATTCTTGCCGATCTGAAAGATCGGTTCCATCGTCTGAGCCAGACTCTTTAAATAAGCTCTCTGCTTGCTTGTCATATTCTTTATCCTCTATTTATAATACGTGAAACTCAAACCATACATCCGGACCGTATCGCCTTCCTGGATGCCGGCAGCCTCCAGTTCCTCGAGAATACCTGTATCTTTCAGGAATCTCTGGAAAAATGCAAATCCTTTCTCAGATTCCAGATTCGTATAACCAAGCATTTTCTCGATTCGTGGGCCTTCCACCACGTAAGTGTTTTCTTCTTCAGTTGATTTTTCCACAGTATACGGAAGATTTTCTCTTACAAACATATCCTCAGGGAAGAATTCCTGTTCAAAGACAACCGGTTTATGATCCATAGTATCCAGCAGTCCTTTTACATGATACATCAGTTCTTTCAGTCCCTGTCCGGTCACTGCGGAAATCGGGAATACTTTGATTCCTTCCGGCTCGAATTCCTTACGGATTTTCTCTACCGGATCATTTTCCTTATCCCAGATAGCGTCAATCTTGTTGGCCGCAATGACCTGCGGTCTGGCTGCGATCTCCGGGTTATAGGCATTTAATTCTTTATTGATGGCATGAATGTCTGCAATCGGATCTCTTCCCTCTACAGAAGCCGCATCCACCATATGGATAATAACTTTGGTACGCTCAATATGACGCAGAAAATCAAGTCCCAGTCCCACACCTTCTGATGCACCTTCAATCAGTCCCGGAATATCTGCGATAACAAATCCGTCACCGTCCAGGTCAACCACACCAAGATTCGGGCTTAAGGTTGTGAAATGATAGTTGGCAATCTTTGGCTGTGCATTGGTCACCCGGGAAAGAAGCGTGGATTTACCCACATTTGGAAATCCAACCAATCCCACATCTGCGATCACTTTCAGCTCCAGCATAACCTCCAACTCCTGACAGGGCTGTCCCGGCTTTGCATACTTCGGTGCCTGCATGGTAGAAGTTGCAAAATGCTGATTTCCAATACCTCCGCGTCCGCCTTTTAAGATTATCTGCCGGCGGTTTTCTCCGGACATATCCGCAATCACTTTACCGCTCTCTGCATCTTTAATAACCGTTCCTTCCGGAACTTTTAATACAATACTCTCTCCACTTTTTCCGTGGCAGTTTCTTTTTCCGCCTTCCTGTCCGTCCTGCGCCGCATATTTGCGCTTATGACGGTAGTCGGTCAGCGTATTCAGTCCTTCGTCCACTTCGAAGATCACATCTCCTCCGTTTCCGCCATCACCGCCGTCCGGACCACCGTCCGGTACAAACAATTCTCTGCGGAAGCTTACATGGCCGTCCCCGCCCTTACCCGAGCGGATATATATCTTTGCTCTGTCTGCAAACATGTGTCGTCTCCTTTTTCAACCTACAGCCGCAGGTACGGCTGACTAAAATCTGAAATGATTAAGAAAGGGCCTCAAATCTTACCGACTTGAAGCCCTTGTGAATGCGGATTATTCAGCTGCTACCGGAACGATAGAAACCTGTTTTTTGTCTCTTCCTTTTCTCTCGAAGCGAACAACTCCATCCACTAATGCGAACAAAGTATCATCTCCGCCGCGTCCTACATTCACACCCGGGTGAATCTTGGTTCCGCGCTGTCTGTAAAGGATATTTCCGGCTTTCACAAACTGGCCGTCAGCTCTTTTGGCACCCAGTCTCTTGGACTCGGAATCCCTGCCGTTCTTAGTAGAACCGACTCCCTTCTTATGTGCATACATCTGAAGGTTCATATTCAACATAGGTCTACACCTCCCTGAATTCTTAATTAATAGGTAACTGTAAGTTATTTGTTGATCTTCTCGATCTTAACAGCGGTATACTGCTGTCTGTGACCGTTTTTCTTATGATACCCAGTTTTTCTCTTGTACTTGTAAACGATAACTTTTTTAGCTTTTCCGTCACCGATTACAGATGCTTCTACGGTAGCGCCTTCTACTACCGGAGTACCTACGGTAAGAGCGTCGTCACATACGGCAAGAACCTGATCAAAAACATAGTTAGAACCTGCTTCAGCACCAAGTTTTTCAACCTTGATTACATCGCCCTCAGATACTTTATACTGTTTACCACCTGTTGCAATAATCGCGTACATATGGCACCTCCTAATATTTACTCGCCAATTCCGGTGCTGTCCTTCGACAAACTTATAACCTCACTGCGCGGCATCTTTGATATATTAGCATAGTATTTTATTTCTGTCAAGTAATTTTCCTTAACTTTTTTAAACTTTCGTTCTATTTTTCTTCTGTATCAGCCACCTGCAGATAATCCGTTCCATATGATTTTACAATGTTCCGAAGGCCCAACATCAGCGCATCCATCAGGAGATCTGTGCCAGCCGATACATCGGATGTAAACTCCCAGCTTTCGATCATCCCATCCTTACAGTCACAGGTAAAGGCATCTTCCGTAAATTCTTCAATCGAATTAATGGTATTGATCACCAGTGCGGATACGGCTGCGCAGACAATATCTTCACCTGCATCCGCATAGCCCGCATGCCCCTGGATGTGAAAACTCTTATAATGTCCTTTTTCTTTTAAAGCTTGCACCTCTATCATAATATTCCGCACTCCTTCGCCTGTTCTTTCAATGTTTTTTTCTGTTTCTTCCGGGTCATCTCCATCAGTCCAAGCGCTGTCATATCGACAGCAGCCGATTTCTGCGGATCTTTTTTCAGCTGTTCCCGCATAAATTCTAACAGTTCTTCATCCGCTCCCGGTTCTGTCATATCTACGAAGTCTGCAAGAATCATTCCAGACAGATTCCGAAGTCTCATCTGGCGGCTGATCTCAAGCGCTGCTTCCCGGTTAATCTTCCGGATCGCAGCCTGCTTGTCTTTTCCGGCAATGCATTTTCCGGTATTGACATCAATCACTGTCAGAGCCTCTGTCGGTTCAATCACCAGATAAGCGCCTGATTTTAACCATACCCTTTCCGACAATGCATTGTCAAGATTTTTCTCCATCCGGTACAGGGCTTTCAGCGGAAGCTGCCGGTCTTCATACAGACGCAGCTTCTGTCCGTCTCCCGGCATCTCTTCCTCCAGAAATTTTTTCAATTCTGCATAGATCTCCATGTCATCTGTCAGAATTTCTTTCAGTGAACTGCTTTTGCTTCCCAGTACAGAATTCAGATACGACGGTCGACTCCGGTATACGCAGGAGTAAACAGTTCGATGCACCGCCTGTGTCTTAAGATACTGATACTGCTCCAGCATCCGCCCCAATTCCCTGTCAAGTTCTTCTTCCGGAACACCCGCTGCATTGGTCCGCACGATCATCCCGGCATCCTCAGGCAATTCATGCAGTGCTGTCCATGCTTTCAGCCTGGTTTTCTCCACACCGCTCAGTTTCCCTGAATATCCCACGGTACGGTTTCCACAGGTGAGTACCAGATATTTGCCCGTCAGTCCAAAACATGCCGTCAGTGACGGAGCCTTGGTCTTGACAGCCTCACGGCTGACCTGCACCAACAGTTCATCTCCCTGCGCCAGTTCTTTTCCTTTTTTGGGCTTTGTGTAAACCGGGTATCTCGCATCCTCTAAAGGAAGGTAACAGAGTATCCCATGCTCGATTTCCACAAATGCCGCCTGAATATTTTTTACAATATTCTTTACTTTTCCTATATAGATATTTCCAAGGATAGATTCCTGCTCCTTGGAAATGAGAAACAATTCCATCATGCGCCCATCTTCATAGAGAGCGTCTGCCAGAACTCCGTCTTTTATATAGGTAATGATTCTTGTATTATCCAATTTCTTCTCCCAGCGCTTCCAGAGAAATGAGTTTTCGCTCTTCTTCTGTTCCCTGATCTGCGTACATTTCCCGTCTGGTCACCAGCAGAGCAAACTGCGGCATGTCCCAGCCAATATGTTCTGCAAATGCTTTCAGTACCATTTCCGGTTTCAGGTTGTGAACGCTTCCTGCGGATACCTGCATTTTGATCATATCATCCACGATCTCCCAGCTGTAGATCCACGGGCGGATGTCAATCTCCTGCTGTCCCTTCTTGGTTTCTTTCACAATCCGCATTTCCGGCTGTGCAAGAAATTCTGTAAATTGCTTTTTCCAGCCATCTTCCGGCGCGCAGCCTTCCCGGAAACGCACTTCATAATCAGCCGCTGCCACGCTCGCCATGGCATTCTTGCTGTTCTCAGGAAGCTCCCGAAAGCTCATAACGTCAATTCCTTCCACCATCACCGCATTCAGGCGGCGAACCGCTTCCTTTGATGAGATGGAACCGTTAATCCGGATATCCATATATTCGCCGTCGCTCTCCAGACCTAATCCAAGGGGAGATGCAAAGGACATAATCATATGGGGGCTATATCCTTCTGAATAGCAGATATCAATGTCTGCCCGGCGGATAGCCTTCTGGAAATATCTCATAACATCCAGATGTCCGATAAATTTTAATACTCCATATTTGCGAAATCTGACTCTAATGTTCACGGCAGACACCTCCTCCGAAGACAGCTGCACCACAGCCGGAACATTGCATCCGGCAGTTGGGGGTTACGGTCTCCTCATGCGCCTTTTTCCACTCTCTCTCAAGGAATGCTCTGGTTACACCAATATCAATGAAATCCCACGGGAACACTTCGTCAAGCTCTCGTTTACGAATGGTATAAAAATCAATATCCACTCCGCATTCTGCAAAAGCTTCCATCCAGAGTTCATTTTTGAAACCTTCCGTCCAGGAGTCAAAGAGACAGCCTTTCTCATAGGCTTTTTTAATGACCTTTGCTACCTTTCGATCTCCTCTTGCCAGAACGCCTTCCAGAATGGTGACATCGGCCTCATGCCAGTTGTATTTGATGCTCTTCTTGTTGAGCTGGTCTTTGATCTCATGGTTGACGATATAGGCTCTGTGCAGGAACTCCTCCTTGGTACACATCTGCGCCCACTGGAACGGCGTAAAGGGCTTCGGCACAAAGAAAGAAGTGCTGACTACAATCTGGCACTTTCCGTTTCTCTTTTCCTTCGGCACCTCATAATAACGCTCAGCGATCTTCTCTGCCAGCCATGCAATGCCCTTCATATCTTCTTCGGTCTCCGTAGGATGACCCAGCATAAAATACAGTTTTACACGGTTCCAGCCGCCCTCGAAGGCCTGTCCGGCACCGTTTAAGATGACTTCCTCTGTCAGACCTTTGTTGATGACGTCGCGGAGCCTCTGGGAACCTGCTTCCGGTGCAAAGGTCAGACTGCTCTTCCGCACATCCTGCACCTTGCCCATCACATCCAGAGAAAATGCGTCGATACGCAGGGACGGCAGAGAAATATTGATATCCTTGCTTCCGAATTCATCAATCAGGAAAGTGACCAGTTCCTTCAGATGGGAATAATCACTGGAACTTAAAGAGCTTAAAGAGATCTCCTCGTAGCCTGTATTTTTCAGCATGGCATAAGCTGCTTTTTTCAGCATCTCCAGATCCCGCTCTCTGGTGGGACGGTACAGCATACCGGCCTGGCAGAAACGACATCCGCGGATACAGCCTCTCTGAATCTCCAGTACCACGCGGTCCTGGGTTGCCTTGATAAACGGAACCACCGGTTTCTCCGGGTAACTGGAAGTGGTGACGTCAAGCACCAGCTGCTTCTTCACCTTCTCCGGTGCTTCCGGACAGAGGGAGATCATTTTATCAATGGTCCCATCTTCTTTATAGGAAACACTATATAAAGACGGAACGTAGATTCCCGGAATCTGTGCCGCTTTCTTTAAGAAGTCTTCTCTGGATGCGTCGCTTACCTTCCATTCTTTGTAAAGATCCAGAAGGGCATCGTACTGCACTTCACCCTCTCCGATATAGAACAGATCAAAGAAATCTGCCAGCGGTTCCGGATTATAGGTACAGGGACCGCCGCCAATGACAAAGGGATGCTCCTTTGTACGTTGGGATGCCTCCAGCGGGATCTGTGCCAGATCCAGCACCTGCAGGATATTGGTATAGCACATCTCATACTGAATGGTAATACCCAGGAAATCAAAATCCTTGATCGGATCCTGGGATTCCAGCGCAAAAAGCGGAATCTGCTGCTCCCGCATCACTTTGTCCATGTCATTCCACGGAGAATAGACACGCTCACACCAGGTATCCTCTCTCTTATTAAACATATCGTAGAGAATCTGAATGCCCAGGTGGGACATACCGATCTCATACACATCCGGGAAACACATGGCAAACCGGATGTCTACCTTTTCCTTGTCCTTCATGACCGCATTGACTTCTCCGCCGATGTAACGGGCCGGTTTCTCAATGGTCATCAGGATCTCATCTGATAACGCTAATTTACGCATAAACTACCTTTTCTATTAATTTCTGTTGTTAACTGTCAATCCGATTTATTATAAGGGATTTTGGTAGTTTGTGCAAGGGTGACTTACTATCACATCTTTGCTACCCTGCGCCGGCAGCTTTAGCAAAAGGAGCTGTTGCTTAGCAACGGCTCCTCCTATAATTCATATCATACATATATTTTAGTCATTCTTTACATTAAAAGCACCGATTCCCGGATAGACAGCGCTTGCGCCCAGCTGTTCCTCGATTCTGAGCAGCTGATTGTATTTTGCAACACGCTCAGATCTGCTCGGAGCACCGGTCTTGATCTGGCAGGTGTTGAGTGCTACTGCAAGGTCTGCAATGGTAGTATCTGCGGTCTCACCGGAACGATGGGAAGAAATCGCGGTATAACCAGCTTTGTGAGCCATCTTGATTGCTTCCAGTGTCTCAGATACGGAACCGATCTGGTTCAGTTTGATAAGGATGGCATTTCCTGCACCCAGTTTGATACCTTTTGCAAGTCTCTCAGTATTGGTAACGAAGAGGTCATCGCCAACCAGCTGTACTTTATCTCCCAGTCTTGCAGTCAGTTTCTGCCAGCCTTCCCAGTCTTCCTCATCCAGACCATCCTCGATGGAAAAGATCGGGTATTTCTCGCAGAGTTTTGCCCAGTGTTCAATAAGTTCCTCGGAAGTATACTCGGTTCCTGCTTTCGGAAGTTTGTAGAAGCCTTTGCCTTTCTCGCTCTTCCACTCAGAAGATGCCGCATCCATAGCGATCTTGAAGTCTTTGCCCGGCTCGTAGCCAGCTTTCTTTACTGCCTCCAGAATGGTCTCGATTGCTTCTTCATCGGACTTCAGTGCCGGAGCAAATCCACCTTCGTCACCTACGGAAGTAGCCAGTCCGCGCTCTTTTAAAATAGAAGCCAGTGCATGGAATACCTCCGCACACCATCTTAAGCACTCTTTGAAGGACGGAGCGCCTACCGGCATAATCATGAACTCCTGCACATCCAATCCAGAAGACAGTGCATGGCATCCGCCATTTACGATGTTCATCATCGGAACCGGAAGACGGTTGCCGGATACACCGCCAAGGAAACGATACAGCGGAATATCAAGAGAAACAGATGCTGCTCTTGCTGTTGCGATGGATACAGCCAGGATTGCATTTGCACCCAGTTTGGATTTGTCTTTGGTTCCGTCAGCCTCGATCATCGCTTTGTCGATGGCATAAGTATCGGATGCATCCATACCGGTCAATACTTCATTAATGACGGTATTGATATTCTCTACTGCTTTGGTAACTCCTTTTCCAAGGTATCTGCTCTTATCACCATCTCTTAACTCCAGAGCCTCGAACTCTCCGGTGGATGCACCACTGGGAGCGGTTCCTCTGCCGATGGTTCCGTCAGCCAGATAAACTTCTGCTTCTACCGTAGGATTTCCTCTGGAATCCAGAATCTCTCTTCCTACTACCTTTTCAATCTCTAAATAATCCATAGTAAATGTCTCCTTTATGTAAAATTTTTCATTACTACCATGTCAAGCAGGACTCCTTCACCGGAATTGTCCAGGTTCCGGTGATTTTGAAAATGGAGTTTCCTGATTTATTCACGTTAGTTAGTATTTGCTAACCAAGGATTATCATAACAGACCAAAACAAAAAACGCAAGAAAAGGAGCTGATAGAATTTATCAAACTCCTTTATTACTTAATATTTATGTACTTCAAGAATTTCTTCCGCTCTTCTTACTTCTTCTTCCGTCGGTGTCGGCACTCCATTCAGTGAGTATGTTATTCCTAACTTTTTCCATTTGAACAAACCAAGGGTATGATAAGGAAGAACTTCCACTCTTTTGAGTGTTGGAAGAGACCGCTCCAGATCCCGGAGTGCCAGAAGGTCGTCTTCCGAATCTGTCAGTCCGGGTACCAGTACATGGCGGATCCACATAGATTTTCCATGGTCAGCCAGATAATGGGCCATGGCAAGGATATTGTCATTGGGCTGTCCCGTCAGTTCCTTATGAATCTTTCCATCCACCGCCTTAATATCAAGCAAAAAAAGATCGGTGAGATTCATGAGCCGGTCAAATTTTTCCAGATATTCCGGATCCATGGAAAATGGATTGCCGGAGGTATCCAGTGCTGTGTTTATCTTTTTTTCTTTTGCCAAGCAGAAAAATTCCGTTACAAAGTCTAACTGGAGAAGAGGCTCACCGCCGCTGACGGTAAGCCCCCCATCTTTTCCCCAGTAATTCCGGTAACGGTACACTTTATGAAACATTTCTTCTGCTGTGGAATCTTCGCCTCCCTGCATGCTCCAAGTCTCCGGATTGTGGCAGTATCTGCAGCGCATATGGCAGCCCTGCAGAAATACCACGCACCGGACTCCCGGACCATCTACCAGTCCAAATGTTTCCAGAGAATGAATCTTTCCGGTGATTACGGTATGCTCATTCATAGCCAATTACATGCTCTTGTGGCAGGTTCTGGAGATCACATCCATCTGCTGCTCTCTTGTCAGATCGATAAATTTCACTGCATATCCAGATACACGGATAGTGAAGTTTGCGTACTCCTCTTTCTCCGGATGCTCCATCGCATCGATCAGTTTCTCGGTTCCAAATACATTGACATTGAGGTGATGTGCGCCCTGATCGAAGTATCCGTCCATCACCTGTACCAGATTCTTGATTCTCTCATCCTCACTGTGTCCCAGTGCATCCGGATTGATGGTCTGGGTATTGGAAATACCATCCAGTGCCCACTCATAGGGAAGTTTTGCAACGGAGTTGAGGGAAGCCAGAAGTCCACTCTTCTCAGCACCATAGCTCGGGTTTGCTCCCGGAGACAGCGGCTCGCCTGCTTTTCTTCCGTCCGGCATGCTTCCGGTTGCCTTACCATAGACTACGTTGGAAGTAATGGTCAAGATAGAGGTGGTTGCCTCGGAATTTCTGTAGGTATGATGCTTTTTGATCTTGTCAAGGAATGTCTTCAGAAGCCATACAGCGATGTCATCTGCTCTGTCATCATCGTTACCATATCTTGGAAAGTCTCCCTCGGTGATATAATCGACTACGATACCTGTCTCATCACGAACGGTTTTTACTTTTGCATATTTGATGGCACTTAAGGAGTCTACTACATGGGAGAATCCTGCAATACCGGTTGCGAAGGTTCTTCTCACATCAGTATCAATGAGGGCCATCTCAGCTGCTTCATAGTAATATTTGTCATGCATATACTGGATCAGGTTCAGTACATTTACGTAAAGGCCTGCCAGCCAGTCCATCATCTTGTCGTATTTTGCAATGACTTCATCGTAATCCAGATACTCGGAAGTGATCGGTTTATAGGCCGGTCCAACCTGCTCTCTGGTCTTTACGTCTACACCACCGTTTACGGCATACAGAAGGCATTTTGCCAGATTTGCTCTTGCTCCGAAGAACTGCATCTCTTTACCGGTCTGGGTTGCAGACACACAGCAGCAGATGGAGTAATCATCACCCCATACCGGCTTCATCACATCATCATTCTCATACTGTACAGAACTGGTGCGGATAGAGATATCAGCTGCAAATTTCTTGAAGTTCTGCGGCAGCGCGGAGGAATACAATACGGTCAGGTTCGGCTCAGGGCTCGGTCCCATATTGACCAGCGTATGCAGGAAACGATAGTCATTCTTGGTAACCATGGAACGTCCATCTACACCGATACCAGCCACCTCCAGAGTTGCCCATACCGGGTCGCCGGAGAACAACTGATTATAGGACGGAATTCTTGCGAATTTTACCATACGAAGCTTCATAACAAAATGGTCGATGAGCTCCTGGGCCTCTTTCTCAGTGAGGCTGCCATTTTCCAGATCTCTCTGAATATAGATATCAAGGAAGGTAGATACGCGACCAACACTCATAGCTGCACCGTTCTGGGTTTTCACAGCTGCCAGATATCCAAAATACAGCCACTGTACTGCTTCTTTTGCATTCTTGGCAGGCTGGGAAATATCAAAGCCGTAGATTTCAGCCATCTTCTTCATCTGACCAAGTGCCTGATACTGTCTGCTGATCTCTTCTCTCTGACGGATCACATCATCAGTCATGGTTCCATCTCCGCAGTTCGCGAAATCTTCTGCCTTCTTCTCCATCAGAAAATCAATTCCGTACAGAGCCACACGACGGTAGTCACCGACGATACGTCCTCTTCCGTAGGTATCCGGAAGTCCGGTAATGATCTTGTTGTGACGTGCTTTCTTCATCTCCGGAGTATAAGCATCGAAGACGCCCTGATTATGAGTTCTGCAGTACTCGGTAAAGATTTTGTGTAGCTCTGGATCCGGCTCGTAGCCATTGGTCTGGCATGCCTGCTCGGCCATCTTGATTCCTCCAAAGGGCATAAATGCTCTCTTCAGTGGTTTGTCTGTCTGAAGTCCTACGACCTGCTCAAGATCTTTGGTCTCTTCACTGATATATCCTGCTCCATGGGATGTGATGCCGGATACAATATGAGTATCCATATCCAGAATGCCGCCTTTTGCACGCTCTTCTTTCTGCAGTCCCTGCAGAATTCCCCATAATTTGTCAGTTGCCTCTGTAGGTCCCTCCAGGAAGGATTCGTCTCCCTCATACGGGGTATAGTTTTTCTGGATGAAATCTCTTACATTGATCTCTTCTTTCCAGATGCGGCCTTCAAATCCGCCCCACTGTTCAAAATTTTTCATCTATGAACCTCCTTGTGATAAATAATTAGCGTAGTATAACTTTCAAGACGCTGTTATTATATCATGGCCCATAGGAAATACAAGAAAAAGTGTCTTTCACGCAAAAATTTCTCAATATCTGCAAGATCTGGTAGTTTGTTAAAATTTTAACCGCACATAAGACACAAACTTTCTTGCTGCAAAGGGCATCGTATTCCAATCTTTCCACACCAGTGCCACCGGACGTTCCATCCGCTCTTTTACCGGGCGGACGGCAAGCCCTGCTTCGAATCCTTCCAGCACTCTTTTATACATGGCAGAGACTCCAAGGCTCTGTCGTACCATAGCTAAAATAGAGTAATCGTCGTATACTTTGTACTCAATTTTCGGATGCAGCCCCGCCCGCCGAAAAGCCTGCTCAGGTACGCTGTACTCTCCTTCATCCAGAAGAATGAAAGGTTCCTGCTCAAGATCTTTTAGTGAAATGACTTGCTTTCCGGTCAGTGGATGTCCTTTTGGCAGTACGGCCGCCATTTCATCCTTATATAAAATACTGGTTTCCAGCCCTGGCACTGCTTCTGCATTGGCAAATCCAAAATCCACGCTTCCGTTTCTTACCCACTGGGCAATACTGGTATATTCCCCCTGTTGAAGAATAAATCGCACTTCCGGATATTGTTTCTTAAATTCCATCATCAGTCTTGGCAGGAAGGTACGGCTGACACTGGTAAAAGTTCCAATTCGAATGGCGCTGTTGGTAAGTCCCTTCATTTCCTCTTCTTTTCGTTCCAGATTCTTTTCCGCCTGATAGATCTGCTGAAAATACGGAAGATACTGCTCACCGTCTGCGGTCAGTCCAATTCCATCCTTTTTCCGGTCAATGAGCACCGTTTCTGTCTCCTGTTCCAAAGTCCGAACTGCCTGACTGACGGCACTCTGAGAATATCCCAGTTCTTCTGCTGTCTTTGTGAAACTGCCATTTTCCATTACTTTGCAAAATATTTCATATCTGGATAACATGTTGTTCACCTCATCACTTTTTCTTATGTATTCATCATAATCATTCATTTTACTTATGTAAAGAAGACTGCTAAAATATTGCTCAGAAAATAAATCTGATTCTTGGGAGGAATCCGTGTTATGAGTAAATCAAATGCAAAGATATTCCAGGAGGGAATGAAGGATGCCATCCCCATAGGACTTGGATATTTTGCAGTGGCTTTTTCACTGGGTATTGCCGCAAGAAACGCGGGCATGAATGCAGTTCAGGGATTTTTGCTCAGCTTTCTGAATAATGCGTCTGCCGGAGAATATGCCGGAATTACCGTGATCGCAGCCAATGCTTCCTACATAGAAATTGCTGTCGTTACATTGATTGCCAATGCCCGGTATCTTCTCATGAGCTGCGCCATGGGACAGCGTCTGAAACCCGGGCTTTCCTTCGGGCACCGGCTTTTAATGGGTTACGATATTACCGATGAGCTCTTTGGCATCGCCATTGCCCGTCCCGGCTATCTGGAACCTTTCTATACCTACGGCGCCATGCTGACCGCCATTCCCTGCTGGGCAACCGGAACGGCCTGCGGTATCATTGCCGGAAATATCATGCCGGCCCGTGTTGTGAGTGCATTAAGTGTTTCTCTGTTTGGCATGTTCCTGGCAATCATCATTCCTCCGGCAAAAAAGGATAAGGTCGTTGCAGCACTGATCATTTTGGCATTTGCTGCAAGTTACGCCTCCTCCTGTCTCCCGCTGATCTCTTCCATCTCCGAAGGCACCAGAACCATTATCCTGACTGTAATACTGTCTGCCGGAGCAGCTTATTTCTTCCCGATCCATACCGAAGGAGGTCCTGAACATGACGCATAATATGTATGTTTACATTTTTATCACCGGAGCCGTATCTTACCTGATCCGCGTACTTCCGCTGACCCTGATCCGAAAACCAATTGAAAATAAGTTTCTTCAGTCGTTTTTGTACTATGTACCTTATGTAACACTTGCAGTAATGACATTCCCTGCCATTATCCACGCCACCCAGTCTCCCATCTCCGGTGCACTGGCACTGCTGATTGGTATCATCGCTGCTTATGCAGGTGCTGGACTTTTACCGGTAGCTGTCATCTGCTGCGCCGTGGTATTTGGTATTGAGTTTTTTCTGTAGTTCGTCTGATGCTCTTTTTCATTTACTTTCCGACTCCAATCATGTATCATAGATACATTGAGTTTATGAATGCGAGGGACAAGTAACAAATGAAAAAAAGAGATTCTTTTAACAATAAATGGGGATTTATTCTGGCCTGTATCGGCTCTGCCGTGGGTATGGGCAATATCTGGATGTTTCCAACCAGAGTCTCCATGTACGGAGGCGGTTCCTATCTGCTTCCGTATTTTCTTTTTGTGGCACTGATCAGTTTTACCGGAGTCATCGGCGAAATGAGTTTTGGGAGAGCAGCCCGCTCCGGTCCTGTAGATGCATTTGGTTATGCGTGTGAAATCAAAGGGCACCGCAGTACAGGAGAACTTCTTGGATATATTCCTGTACTCGGCGCCCTTGCCATGGCTATCGGCTATACTGTTGTCATGGGATGGATTCTAAAATATATGGTTGGTTCCTTCACCGGAGCTACTCTGGCGCCATCTGACGCAGATGGATTCGGAGCAGAATTCGGGCAGATGGCCGGTTCTTTTGGAAATAATGGCTGGCAGATTGTTGCGCTGCTCATTGGCATGATCATCCTGATGTTTGGTATCGGTCAGGGTATCGAGAAAGCCAACCGGATCATGATGCCGGTTTTCTTTATTCTGTTCGCCATTCTCGGAATCTATGTAGCATTCCAGCCAGGTGCTATCGACGGTTACCGGTATATTTTCCGAATTGATCCGGTTATATTAGCAAACCCGAAAACCTGGATTTTTGCTCTCGGACAGGCCTTTTTTTCTTTATCTGTCGCTGGAAATGGTACACTGATCTATGGCTCTTACCTCTCTGACAAGGAGGATATTCCGGCGGCTGCCGGACGTGTTGCCCTGTTTGATACCATTGCAGCTCTTCTTGCAGCCATTGTTATCATTCCGGCTATGGCAACCATCGGTGCACAGCTTGACCAGGGTGGACCCGGACTGATGTTCATCTATCTGCCGGCTTTGTTTAAATCTATGCCCTGTGGTCATCTGATTGCCATGATCTTCTTTGTGGCTGTCTTTTCCGCCGGGCTGTCCTCACTCATTAACTTGTATGAAGCGCCCATTGCAACCATCCAGGAAAAGCTTCACCTTGGAAGAAAGACTTCCTGTACTCTGATTGCTGTATTTTCACTGATTGTTTCCATCTGCATTCAGGGCATCGTATCCGACTGGATGGATGTGCTGTCCATCTATATCTGCCCTCTTGGCGCCGGACTTGCCGGAATCATGTTCTTCTGGATCTGTGGAAAGACATATGTAGAAACACAAGTAAACAAAGGAAGGGACAAACCCTTTACCGATCTGTTTCTTCCTGTCTGCAAATATATTTACTGTCCGCTATGTGTACTTGTACTGATACTGGGAATTTTACTTGGAGGAATTGGTTGATCCCATGAGTCGAACAAATGATCTTGGGCGGGATGAAATTCCCCGTCTGGTAGTAAAGCTGGCCATCCCTACGATGCTGGCGCAGCTGGTAAATGTCTTATATTCCATTGTAGACCGAATGTATATTGGAACCGGTGTCGGCGATCTGGCACTGGCCGGTGTCGGCATCTGTGCGCCGATTGTTACACTTCTGGCATCCTTCGGCTCCATGGTCGGTCAGGGCGGCGCCCCCATCATGGCTATGAAAATGGGAAGCGGCAATGAAAAAGAAGCCCGTCAGGTACTGAACAACGGATTTTTAATGCTTCTGATTCTGTCTGCCGTACTGACCAGCGGATTCCTGCTCAGTAAAAATACGCTGCTCATGTGGTTTGGCGCCAGTGATGCAACCTTTTCCTATGCCAATACCTATGTGACGATTTATACTGCCGGAACCTTCTTCGCATTAATCTCCGGCGGCATGAACAGCTTTCTCATTGCCCAGGGATTTTCCGGCCTAGGCATGGCAACAGTCGTCATCGGCGCGATCCTGAATATTCTTCTGGATCCGCTTTTCATCTTTGTCTTCCATATGGGCGTTGCCGGAGCTGCCATTGCGACGGTCATTTCCCAGATCGTCTCCTGTCTCTTTGTACTTGACTGCCTGTTCAGCAAACGGATGCCGGTACGACTTGGCTGGGGCGATTTTCATGTAAGCGTCATGAAACGAATTGTCACCTTTGGTTTCTCCCCGTTCCTGATTCTTGCCAGTGACAGCATTCTGCTCATTGTGCTGAACACCGTGCTGCAGCGTTACGGCGGTCCGGGTGAGGGTGATACGCTGGTCACCTGTGCAACCATTGTACAGAGTTATCTTCTGCTCATCACTATGCCCATGGGCGGCATTACTCTCGGCAGCCAGCCGGTGGTCAGCTTTAACTATGGAAAAGGTGATGCAGAGAGAATCAAAAAAGCGATTCTGTGCATCACCGGACTGTGCGTTACTTTCTGTATTCTAATGACCATTGTGACCTGGACCGTATCCCCTGTCTATGTACAGCTTTTCACGGAGGATCCTGTGATTCTGAGCCGTTCCGTTATCTATATTAAGCGGTTCACCTTCATGATTATCCCGCTGGCCGTACAGTATCCGCTGGTGGACGAGACCACCGCCCTCGGCAAAGTGAAGCTGGCACTCTTCTGCTCTGCTTTCCGGAAATTTGTGTTCCTCACCGGGCTCATCCTTCTGCCTGCCCTGCTCACCGCAGATGCTGCCTTCTTCTCAGAACCGGTGGCCGATGTGGTGTCCGCCACCATGACCAGCTGCCTGTTCTTTCATTTCTTTCCGAAAATACTGAAAGAGCGGGAGAAAATTACGATTTAACATCCAATCATAATCTTAATGATCTCCTGATTGGTCTCTTTCATTCCATCTTTTGCAAGGCGGCCTACGTTCTGGATATTGGCTTCCACACCTGCGCCAACCAGGCCGTCTCCTGCATGAAATTCCTGTCCGCACATGTACATATCATATCCCATGATGCCTGCTTCTACTGCGGTTGCAATCTTGGCAGCACAGGAAGCTTTTGCGCCGTCACAGACAATACCGGATACAATGGCAAGGGCATTGACTACTGTATGAATCAGCACTTTGTAATCTCCGCCTTTTAAGTAGGAAATACCAGCTCCGGCGCCTACGCCTGCACTGATGGCACCGCAGAATGCGGAAAGTCTTCCGATAGGCGTCTTCTGATGAATTGCCGTCAGGTTGGACAGTGCCAGGGCACGGTACATCTTCTCTTCGGATACACCCAGTTCTCTTGCAAAGATAACAACCGGCACAGATGCGGTGATACCCTGATTACCGCTTCCTGAATTGATGACAACCGGCATCTCACAGCCGTTCATACGGGCATCAGATCCGGCGGCAGCCATGGCTCGGGCATGGTTGGCAGTCGTATGTTCCTGGGTTTTCCAGATGACTTTTCCGATATTAGCACCGTAATCATTGGTCATACCTTCTTCTGCAATGGCCATATTCATACGAAGCTGCGGCTCCAGTATCGGTTTTACATCTTCTACATCTACGGTATTGATAAACTCCCAGATATGCTCCATATCCAGAAGACTCCGGTCCGTCAGGTTATTCTCCTCTTCTCCCGATACTGGAATATTTTCAAGGATCTCTCCGTTTTTCTCAATTCTTACAATATTAGTATGGTAATTAGCAATTCGCACCTTTGCAGAATCTGCGCCTGCATGAACGGTTACTTCAATATCAAAAGTAATACCGCTTTCCAGATGTTCCACTGTAATAGGGGTCTGTTCCAGGAACTGTTTGATTTCCTCAACCTGTTCCTCTTTCACATAGGAGATTACTTCCAGTTTCTTTTCCGCATCCCCTGCCACAATTCCTGCCGCCGCTGCCGCAGGAATGCCTTTCAGATGTCCGGTATGCGGCACGATCACAGATTTTACATTTTTGATAATACTTCCACTGGCTGCCACTTCTACTTTATCCGGCAGTACTCCCAGTGTCTTTCTCGCTACTGCCGCCGCATAGGCCAGTGCAATCGGCTCGGTACATCCCATTGCCGGTACCAGTTCTTCTTTTAAAATCTGTACGTATGCTCTGTATCTCAAATCTGTTTTTTTCATTTTTCATCCCCGCTTTAAATTATTATGGGGCGATCAAAGATCACCCCATATATCTAATATTCCACGCTCTCCAGCGTCAGTCCTTCCGGCGGCATAAGCCGTCCGGCTTTTGTGCGCTCCTGCCCTTCCAGTATCTCCGTCATTTCTTCCGGTTTCCGAAGCCCCAGTCCCACTTCCACCAACGTACCGGTCAGAATGCGGACCATATGATAAAGGAATCCATCTCCGGTATAAGAAATGCGGATCTCCTGTCCCATCTTTCCGATCTCGATCTTCTCAATGGTACGCACGGTAGACTTCTTGAACTTCTTCAGGGAACAGAACGCCCGATAGTCGTGAGTTCCGCATAGAAGAGTTGCCGCCTGTTCCATGGCATCAAGATCCAGCGGTTTCTGGATCCATGTGGTAAATCTTCTGCGGAATACATTTCTGACCGGTGCATTCCAGATCCGGTAGACATAGGTCTTCCGCACGGCATTCAGTCTCGCATGAAACCGGGGAGCAGCCTCCTTCACGGTCAGAACAGCAATATCTTCCGGCAGATATTCATTCATATATCGGCAGATCTCCTCGGGTGATTCTTTCGTCTTACACCGAAAACTGATAACCTGTCCGGCGGCATGAACCCCTGCGTCCGTTCTTCCGGAACCATTCACTTCCACCGGCTCTCCTGCCATCTTCGTGAGCAATGTTTCCAGCTTGCCCTGTATCGTATTATCCGTATTTCCCTGGGTCTGCCATCCACGATAGCGTGTCCCATCATACTGCAAAACTGCCTTATAATTCATCTTACAGCTCTTTCTTCAGGAATTCTACCATATCAATGGCTTTCGGCGGGCATCCCTTGCAGCTCTTCTCAAAGCCACAGGTACAGTGACCGATACCGATCTCACCGGTCTGTCCTTTATACCCCTGCCCGATGGCAATCTTTTTCTTACAATTTCTCAGCATGCCCATATCATTCAGACGATCAAGCGCATAGATCAGAGAACCATAGCAGGCACTGCAGGCATCCACCGGTTCCACATATTTTGCCAGTTCCTGCACTCTTCTGGTCATACGGATCTTTCCCTTTGCATTGCAACCTTCATTCAGCTCGATAATCTTTGCCTTGGAAGTATCCGCACATCCGACACCCAGTTTCTCTGCCATACCGATATAAGCCACTTCACTGACCGGATAGCCCATTGTCTCGCAGACATATGCATCACAGAGAACCGGATCGCGGAATGCCATAATACGATTCATGGTTACCGGGTTGCCACCCTCTTCAAAATCAAGATCTCCACAAATATTATCAACGAGAATAAAATCATTCGGTACAACAGTTGCCAGATGTGCGATCGGTTTATGCAGGCCCATAGTGTGGAATTTACGTTTCTCACTGTTCGGGATCAGACCTTTGTTATTCTTCAGGGCACAGGTAATCGTTGTCTGACAATGTCCTTTCAGAACCGGCATATTAATCAGGAAGTCCAGAGACATAGGAAAATCACAGACATTCAGCTGCATACCCTTTGCGTTGTAGGATTTATAAGTATCCTGCTGGTTGTCCACCAGTTTTACGCCGTATTTGCGCGCCACTTCCGGGTAACCACAGACACGGAATGCAGCCTGAGTACGATCACCAACCCAGGAACCTTCCGTAATGGAAATATTTTTAAATCCATTCTCCTGCAGGTATTCGATGGTTCCCTCAATCATCTCCATATGAGTGGTTGCACCGCTGTCCGGAGTTTTTGCAACTACCAGATTCGGCTTCAGACCGATCTTTTTCTTCTTGTCACCGATCTGCTCGGCCAGTTTCGCAGATGTAAGGATTTCCTTAGTCATCTCCTTATAGTTTTTTCCATAGATCATCAGAATCTCATTTTTTTCCATAATGTTCTTCCTTTCAATTTGTATATTCCTGATAAACAGCCACATGATCATAGATGCACCGCCAGCTGCTGTGCGCATTGGCAGTCACACAGATATAATGTTTACCGCTGTCTGTCTCCTCATAGCTAGCAGCACAGTTGCCAGACTGAGCAACAAACCCGGTCTTGGCACAGACTACCGTGCCTTTTGTATCTTTATCTTCGATTCTTCTTAAAAACCAGTTGGAAATGGTAATTCCTTCCGGGTGCTGCTCTGTTGCGCTGGTTGTATAGGTATGTGCGGTCAGCACCTCCCGTGCCAGATCATTTTCCACAGCTGCCTTTAAGATCATGGCCATGTCATAAATGCTGCAGTAATGATTTTCATCATATAATCCCACACAGTTGGTAAAATGTGCCGTATCGGACAGTCCATGCTCTGCAAGCTTCTCATTCATCATGTCCACAAAGGCATCCATGGAACCTGCCACATAGCAGGCAAGACCTGCAGCCGCATCTCCGCCGGAGGGAAGGATCGTTCCATAGAGAAGATCCCGGACGGTTACCGTCTCCTCGTCCAGAAATCCCACCGCACTGCAGTCATGGGAATAGCTGAAATCGGTGATCTCCTTGGTAATGGTAAAGGTATCATCAAGATCCGTCACATGCTCAGCCGCAACCAGAACGGTCAGAATCTTCGTCATGGAAGCCGGGCTGATCCGATCATAAGCCCCTTTCTGAGATACAATAGTATTGTCATCGAGATCTACTAACAATGCATAGCCGCTCTGTACCGAATCACTGCCCAGGTAGGTGGTACTGTCTGTTTCTTTTGCATCATAACCTGCCGCAAATGGCATGGAGGATGTTTGGACCGAAGCTTCTGTCTCTTCCGCTTCCTGATCTTCTTCCCCAGAAGCCTGCTCCACATCCTGCGAATTATCCCCTGCATCATCTCCGGTATCCGACACTGATGTCGTTGTCTGTTCCTGCATTGTTTCTCCAGAATCTTCCGACAGTTTTGCCTTCCCTGTCCGGCCGGTCATCAACCAGATTCCCAGCGCCAACAGAACCACTGCGGCGGTTCCCGTCGCGGCCATCAACATTCGTCGTTTTCTCCGCTGTCGCTCACGGGCTCTTCTGCGGTTTTCCATCCGCTGCCGCTCCCTTTTCTTCTGTCTTAACTGTTCTTCCGCATCATAATCCCGCACACCGGTGCCTCCATATTTTCAAACTTCCTGTCTATTTTAGCAGAAAATGCTTACGGTTTCAATGAATGGACAAAAAAAGACGCAGGTCAGACAGTTTCCTGTCCGGCCTGCGCCATGATTTTTACAATCATTAGTTCTGCTGGGTATATCCGAAGAAGAAATATCCAAGCGGAGTGTAGTACATACCGCTGATGTTATCAGACAGCATATACGGGTTGGTATAGAAGTAGATCGGTGCAAGAACGCTATCCTGTCCGATAAGGAGATCCTCAGCCTTGTGGAAAGCAGCCATACGCTCAGTCTGGTCAGATGTAGCTTTTGCTGCGTCGATCAGAGCATCATACTCCGGATTAGAGTACTGTGCATCGTTGTTTCCACCGCCGGTATACCACATATCCAGGAAAGAGCACGGATCATTGTAGTCAGCAATCCAGCCGTTACGTGCGATCTGGAAATCTCCGTCTTTTCTGCTCTTCAGGAATACGTTCCAGTCCTGATTGCTCAGGTTAACGGTTACGCCCAGCTCGGTCTGCCACATGTTCTGCAGTGCCTCAGCGATTGCTTTATGACGGTCGTCAGTGTTGTACATGTACTCAACAGCCGGGAATCCCTCTCCGTTCGGATATCCTGCCTCTGCAAGAAGCTCACGGGCTTTGTCGCAGTTTGCCTGATAATCGTCAGCGGATACGCTGTAGTACTCGCCACCTACAGTACGGAAATCATCACCGTTAGCGCCCTCTGCATCATATACACCAGACGGAACATATCCGGTAGCCGGAACCTCACCGGACTGAGATACGTTCTCTACGATGTAGTTACGATCGATAACCAGAGAGAATGCCTGACGAACAAGCGGGTTGGAGAATACTTCATCCTCTGTGTTGAAGCATACATAGTAGGTTCCGATGTACGGAGCTACCGTGATCTGTCCAGATGCGAGATAGTTAGCCATCTCGTCAGTCGGGAAGTTCATGATGAAGTTCAGCTCACCGCTGTTGAATGCTGCCAGCATAGCGTTGTTGTCATCCAGCAGGGTGTATTTGATGGTGTCCGGACCAAGTTTCTCATAATCATAGTAAGTCTCACTCTTCTCGGTAAGAATGTATGCATTATGGGACCACTCAACCATTTTATATGCACCGTTTCCGATGTAGGTCTCCGGGCTGTAAGTCCACTCTTCATTTCCTTCTACAATATCCTGACGAACCGGGAAAGTAGCCGGGAATGCCATGATCTCCTCGAAATACGGGCAGTCATAGGAAAGAGTAATCTCAAGGTTCTTGTCATCAATGGCTTTGATTCCAAGAGTATCTTTGTCTGCAGATCCGTCTGCAACTTCTGCATATCCCTGTACCATATCGATCATATAGCAGTAGTCTGCAGCAGTAGCCGGATCAGCCAGACGTTTCCAGCTGTACTCAAAATCGCCAGCAGTTACGTCTTTTCCGTCAGACCATTTGATACCATCACGCATTTTAATTGCGTAAGTAACGGTACCATCATCATTCACGGTCTTCTCCCAGGACTCAGCCTGTCCAGGAGCAAGCTCTGCTTCTCCGTTTCCGTTGTCGACCCATTTTACAAGGCCCTCGAACATATGATTGGCCATAATTGCTCCGTCAACAGCAGAGTTCAGAGCCGGGTCAATGGTCATCGGCTCAGATGCCAGGCAGACTGCCAGGTTATATCCATCGGCGGATGCAGTGGTATCTGCTGCTTCAGTAGTAGTACTGCTGTCTGCTGCAGATGTGTCGTTAGTGGAGCTGCTGCTTCCGCAGGCTGCTACAGATACTGCCATAACAGAAGCCAGTGCCAGTGCCAGAAACTTTTTCGTATTTTTCATAATACGATCCTCCTTTATATTCTTCGCGTGAAAACACGCATGTATCAAAAGAACTTACGTTCTGATACTCTTATTTATCCAGAAGATGACATGCTGCCCAGTGTCCCGGCTCGTGTTCTTTAAAGGCCGGCATTTCTATGCTGCAGCGCTCGGTCGCATAGGGACATCTGGTATGGAAACGACATCCGCTTGGCGGATTCATGGGACTCGGAATATCACCCTGAAGGACGATTCTCTGTCTCGTTCTGGAAAGCTTCGGATCCGGTACCGGTACTGCGGAAAGCAGTGTCTGGGTATACGGATGAATCGGGTGGCGGTTCAGCTCATAGCTTTCACCCAGCTCCACCAGGGAGCCTAAATACATAACACCGATCCGGTTGGAAATATGGCGGACAACGGATAAGTCATGGGCAATGAACAGATAGGTCAGTCCCATCTCTTCCTGCATGTCCTCCAGCATATTTACCACCTGGGACTGAATGGATACGTCCAGTGCGGAAATCGGTTCGTCACATACGATAAATTCCGGTTTTACTGCCAGGGCGCGGGCAATTCCCACACGCTGCTGCTGTCCTCCGGAAAACTCATGAGGATAGCGGTTGGCATGCTCGGTATTCAGTCCGACTTTGCCAAGCAGTTCTTTGATCATATCGGAACGGTCCTTTTTGGACTGTGCCAGCTTGTGAATATCAATGGCCTCTCCGATGATCTCGCCTACGGTCATACGCGGATCAAGGGATGCGGAAGGATCCTGGAAAATAATCTGCATCTTTCTGCGGTACGGCAGCATATTAACTGCCTTTTCTTTTCCAAGAGGTTTGCCATCCGGCCCCAGCGGATTGTCATAGATGGTCTCTCCATCATATACGATCTTACCGCCGGTCGGCTCATGAAGGCGGATAATGGTACGGCCAAGGGTCGTTTTACCACATCCGGACTCTCCTACCAGACCAAGGGTCTCTCCCTTTTTGATGAAGAAAGAAACATCCTGTACCGCCTGTACACCGGGTCCTTTCATTCCCTTTACCGGGAAATATTTTCTTAAGTTATTAATCTCAAGAAGAATCTTGTCTTCATTTGCCATCTTACTTCTCCTCCTTGTTCATCTGCTCCTGAACACGCAGCCAGCAGGCAGAACGATGGTTCTCTCCTACTTCCACATAAGGAGGCATTTTCTTCAGGCAGATCTTCATGCAGTGTTCGCAGCGGGGAGCAAAGGGGCATCCTTCCGGCGGGTTCAGCATATCGACCGGTGATCCCTCGATCGGAATCAGACGCTCATAAGATTCTGCATCCACACGGGGCATGGAACGAAGAAGTCCCATGGTATACGGATGGGCCGGTTCATAGAAAATATCGTCTACCGGACCCTGCTCAACAATTCTTCCTGCATACATAACAGACACTTTGTCGCAAATATCTGCTACGACACCCAGGTTATGAGTGATGAAAATAATACCCATATGGGTCTTTTTCTGCAGATCTTTCATCAGTTCCAGAATCTGTGCCTGGATCGTAACGTCCAGTGCGGTAGTCGGCTCATCGGCAATCAGAAGCTGCGGATGGCAGATCAGACCCATGGCGATCATAACACGCTGGCGCATACCACCGGAGAACTCATGAGGATACTGTTTCATACGCTTTTCCACGTTATTGATGCCCACCATCTCCATCATCTCCATGGCACGCTTCTCTGCGTCTGCCTTGGAAATCTTCTTATCATGAGCTCTCAGCGCCTCAACCAGCTGGTTTCCGATGGTGTATACCGGGTTTAAGCAGGTCATGGGGTTCTGGAAAATCATAGCCACTTTATTTCCACGAAATGCGGTCATTTGCTCTTTCGTATAACTTAATACATCTTCCCCTTCAAAAATAATGGAACCTCCAGTTACTTTTCCCGGGGACTGTAATAATCCCATAATGGAATAGGCTTCCTGGCTCTTTCCAGAGCCGGACTCACCTACAACCCCCATGACCTCACCGTAATTCAGGTCATAAGAGATGCCTCCAACTGCTTTTACTTCTCCGGCAGGAGTTAAAAAAGATACGCGAAGGTCTTTTACTTCCAGTAATTTTCCTGTTTTATTCGTCTCTGACATATTCGCTCCTCCCTTCTTATTTCTTCAGCTTCGGATCCAGTGCATCGCGAAGTCCATCACCAAACAAGTTGAACGCCAGAATCATTACACTTAAGATCACGGACGGAATGATCAGACGATAAGTATAAGTATACATACCACTTAATGCATCCGTTGCCATGGAACCAAGACTTGGCAGCGGTGCGGATACACCAACGCCCAGATAGGACAGGAAGGACTCCAGAAAGATTGCAGACGGGATCTGCAGGCATGTCGTAACAACAATCTGTCCGATACAGTTCTGCAGCAGATGCTGACGGATAATTCTTCCGCCGGAAGCACCCAGTGCACGGGCTGCGGTTACATACTCCTGCTGTTTCAGCTGCAGTACCTGGCCACGGATAATACGGCTCATGGTTACCCAGTACAGCATACCAAATGCAATAAACATGGAAATCAGGTTCGGTCCCATAGTGTTGACAAACTCTTTCATAGGACCGCTTCCTGTATTTACAAAATTCGTCAGGATTGGTTTCAGTGCTGTCGCAATCAACAGAACAACCAGCATTTCCGGTACGGAATAAATTAACTCTACAATACGCTGCATGACTGCATCCACTTTACCTCCACAGTAACCGGAGATGGAACCGTAGAGGGCACCGATAAGAAGTACCAGCAGCGCCGCACAGATACCAACTGCCATGGATACACGTGCTCCATACATCACACGGACCAGAATGTCACGGCCATACATGTCGGTACCGAACACATGGGGAAATACTTTTTCCCCTGCTGCTTTTCTCTGCAGTTCTTCGTTGGAATAGCCAAACAGTTTTTTCTTAATGCCAAGTTCCTTGCGGACAGTAGCCGGATCGGTATCCTCGTGCTCACTCTGTCCCTTGGAAGCTACTTTTGCTTTTGCACGGATCATGGCAATGTCTACACTGGAAAGAGTCTCTCCTTTGGCTTCTGCCTCTGCCTTCGCATTCTCAATCAGCGTATCTACGTCCATAACTTCAGACTCGGATCTGGCTGCAATCTCTTCATCCAGACGGGTCTGATCTTCCAGGGCATAATGGTACGGGTACAGATTTTCTGCTCCTGTACTAAACTGATCATAACCATAGGGAACCAGGAGTGGTCCCACGAATGCAAACAGGAACAGGAAAATAATAACTCCCAACGCAATCATAGCTACGGTATTTTTCTTCAGACGTCTCCATGCATCCTTCCAGTAGGAAACACTCTGACGATCCTGAATGAAGTCATCTCTTTCCTGCTGACTTGCCGGTTCGAAATCTTCCGGAGTCAACTCCGCAAGAAGGGATTCAATATCCGGCTGAAGGCTGACGGGACATCGCTTTATCTTATTGTCTTCTGCCATAGTTACTCTCCTCCCTTGCCAAGGCTGATACGCGGGTCAGCCACTTTATAAAGAATATCCACTACTACATTCATCAGAATAATAAATGTTGCAAGGAAAATCGTGGTACCCATGATAACCGGGTAGTCACGGTTCTGGATGGACTGTACGAAATAACGTCCTAATCCCGGAATGGAGAATACACTCTCCACCACGAAACCACCGCACAAAGTAAATGCAACCTGCGGTCCCAGATAAGTAATAACCGGAATCAGGGCATTTCTGAGGGCGTGTTTGAAAATAATCTTGCTGTTTTTCAGACCCTTTGCTCTCGCCGTCTTAATATACTCCTGATTCAGAGAATCCAACATGGCAGATCTGGTCTGACGCGCCGTATAACACATCGGATAAAATCCCAACGAAAAACACGGAAGCACATAAGTTCTCCATCCTGCCGACGCATCAAAAATCGTCGGGAACAGCTTGAATCCGGAAATACCTCCTGCCATGGTTACCAGAAGTACAGATGCAACCACGAAACTCGGCATGGAGATTCCAAGGGTACAGACAACACGGAGAATACTGTCGGTCATTTTTCCTCTCTTAAATGCTGCCAGGCATCCCAGCGGCACACCTACCAGCACTGCCCATGCCAGCGCAATGGCACCGATCTTTGCAGATACCGGGAACATCTCAAGAATAATGCTCAGAACCGGACGATTCTTCTGCATCTTCAGGGAAACACCGAAATCACCATGTGCAAGGTTACCAAGGTATTTGAATAACTGAACGTATACCGGCTGATCCAGTCCGTATTTGGCATTCAGTGCAGCCAAAGTCGCTTCAGTCGGACTTTTCTCACTTAACCAGGGACTACCCGGGACTGCGTTCATTAGAAGGAAGGTCAGACAGGTTACCAGAAAAATGGTAACAATTGCCATTCCAAGTCTTTTCGCAAAATATTTGCCCATTTTATCACCTACACAAAAAATATTTTTGGCCGTTATTCGCTAAAAAACAGCCCCGTATCTGTTGTCAGGTAAGGGCTGTCTTCATAAAACGAACCGTATTTGATATTATACCATCAAATTATAGAAATTTCAATGTTACGCTCTGCTAATTTTCGTCATTTTTTCATGGTATCATTTTACATTTCTGTAAATTTTTGCACGATTTCCAAAAGCAGCAGTACAATTTTTTCCATAGACTGCACCGGAACATACTCATAACGTCCGTGGAAATTATGGCCTCCTGTGCAAAGATTCGGGCACGGCAATCCCATAAAAGAAAGTCTCGCCCCGTCGGTACCTCCGCGGATCGGGCATACCTTGGGCTCAATTGCCAGTTTTTTCATTGCCTCAGACGCAATTTCAATCAGCTCCATATGCGGCTCAATCTTCGCTTTCATATTGTAGTAGGAATCCTGAATATCTGCTTCTACCGTTCTTTTTCCATACTTTTTATTCAGGAACTCTGCCGCTTCCTTCATCAGTTCTTTTTTTGCCTCAAATTTCTCCCTGTCATGATCACGGATAATATATTTCATCACGGTCTCTTCCACATCACCGGAAATACTGTCAAGATGGAAGAATCCTTCGTAGCCATCCGTGCATGCAGGATTTTCATAAACCGGAAGCAGCGACTGAAATTCCATACCAATCAGGATGGCATTTTTCATGGCACCTCTTGCAGAACCCGGATGAATGCTGATCCCATGAATCGTTACCTTCGCACCGGCCGCGTTAAAGTTCTCATACTCCAGCTCCCCCAGTGCTCCACCGTCTACGGTATAAGCCACATCCGCACCAAATCCTTTCACATCGAAAAAGTCCGCACCGCGTCCCACTTCTTCGTCCGGAGTAAATGCCACACAGATCTTTCCATGGGAAATCTCAGGATGTGACTGCAGATACGCAACCATGCTCATGATCTCTGCCACTCCAGCTTTATCATCTGCGCCAAGGAGTGTGGTACCGTCCGTTGTGATCAGATCCTGGCCTGTATAATTCAGAAGTTCCGGATATTCCTTCGGGTCAAGCGTCTCACCGCTCACTTCATTCAGCCGGATCACACCGCCGTCATAATTTTTTACAATCTGCGTGTGAATATTGGCACCTGATGCTGCCGGTGCTGTATCCATATGGGAGATAAATCCCATTGCCGGAACCTTTTTTTCTGTATTTGCCGGAAGACAGCCATATACATAACCATAATCATCCATGCGGACATCGGAAACACCCAGAGCTTCCAGTTCTTCTTTCAGCATTCTTCCGAGATTTTTCTGTTTTTCCGTACTTAGAAATGCCTCCTGCTCATCCTCTGACTGTGTATCTACTGCAACATAACGCAGAAATCTTTCTGTTACATCTGCCATCTCTGTTATTCTCTCTTTCTTACTTATTCTAATGTTATTTCTTCCGGATCAAGTCCTGTCTTCTTCCGGAATTCCTGTATCCATGCCGCATCTCTCCAAAACAGAAGTTCTCCTCCATCCTGATCCGGACACCGGTACAGCTGCTTTTCCGTATAACCGTTCTCTTGCAGCACCTGACTCAGAAAAAGAAGCAGACTCTGATCCACCTTTCCTTCTGCATCCACCGGAGCGCGATAAGAATACGGCTGCCCGCCACACCAAAAAGTAATCCGAATCACGCCTGTTCCCTGACTGAAATTCGCTTCTGAACAGTCTTCCGAGACACTGATAAATGTATTTTCCTTCATAATGGAATTGATTCCATTCATAATATTCACATATTCTGTAGAAATATCCCAGCTCACATCTGGAAACCAGAATACCTGATCCGGATTTCCTATAAGCATCCGGGTATCAAGATCATATTTTGCCTGCCCCATATCCGACAGCAGTACATAAAACGGATGCCCTTCCACATAGCCTCTTGCACTTTCGCTGTCATCCATCCAGGAATGATAATAATCTGCCGCACCGTCCGGAATCTCAAATCCCAGCTCCCTGAGTATGGCAATCTGATCCTCTATAGTCAGATAATCCGGATACTGTTTCTGCAGATCTTCTGTATCTACTTTTGAAGTGGATTCCTGTGCATATTTTATTGTCCTGTTCGCCAGCAGCATCTCTCCAGCACCAAGTCCCAAAAGTCCCACAAAAACCAGAAAAAGCAGGAAAAGCTGAAGTAGAAACGGCATCGGTTTTCGAGCTTTTCCTTCCGTATACGGAGTACAGAATATTTCTTTCGATCGACACCAGTGCAGGAATGTCCCCCGGTCTTCCAGTGGAAACACTCCTTTAGGAATTACAAACAGTCCGCTTTCTTCTTTTCCGTAGAACCAGAATGCATCCGGGAATTCCACAATGCCTCCGATTCCTTTCCAGAAAAACCGGTATCCTGTTTCTCCCTGACGGACACAGATTTCCTCTTCTCCGAATATAAGACTCCATTGTCCCAGATGTTTTTTCAATTCCGGTGACGCCAGAATCTGCCGGAGATACCGTTCGTCCGGATGCAGACACCGCCTGCCCGACTTCCATGCTTTCCATTGATCTTTCATTGCAAGAAAATGTGCATAATCCTTTTCCTGCATTGCAAACGAAAATTCTAATCGGTCGTCCATATTGTTCCTTCCGAAGATTCCGGTTCTACTTTCGGCTGACTGTATCGGTTCTCAGAAATCTCGCGGTAAAAAGCTGCTTTTGCGGCCTCCATATAAGGTCCTACCCAGAGAGAAGCGATTCCAAGCGTCAGAACACACAGAATCTGCCAGCCAAGAAAACTCAGTTCCATAAAGAACAGACGCAGTTTATTACCTTTCATCAGTCGTTTGGACTCACTGATGGCCTCCATAACCGAAAGATCCATATTTTCTGCCAGAATATACGGTGTCATGGCATAACGGTAGCTGGCGATGATTCCCGGGATCACAAATAAAAGTGACCACAGGAAGATCAACATTCCCTGAAAAAACTGCATGCAGAAACCTTCCCAGAGGCGGCGGATATGAGAAAACAAATCTCCGAACTGAGGGTCATTCTCATCTACCAGATTCAGATTAAACTGCGCATAACCAAGTGTCACTGCTCCTCCCAGCACCAGACTGATAAGGGTCCATGCAACCATCACAATAATAAGCCCCATCAGGAACGGCAGAATTGACTGAAACCAGTCACTGTGGATAATCTGATTCACGCTTGTCTGTATGTTCGCATAGCTGACATCCGTCACCGCATCTGCATTGCTTCCTCCGCCGACAGTGCCAACGCCATTGCCATTATTGACGCTGATGGAAGCACCAAGAAGAGACGCCACCAGACCGGTGATCACTGCCAGTCCCCAGCGGCCTCTCAGTGCATCTCTTGCAATTTCACGAAAATCTCTTGCTAATAACATGTATTTTTCCTCTTTCTTTTGTTTTCCTTATCTTCTGACGGTCTCATAGAAAGAGCAGCATTTATCCGCAATGCAGACAATCGCCGCTTCTCTTGTTTCCGGCACATGCCTTAATGTCAGCGGCCACATATGGCTCTCGATAATCTGCCGCTCTCTTTTTCCGATGTGAAAAATCCGGTGCGCATTTCCTGCTGCCCGGAACGGATGTGAAAAACCGTGCCATTTATGCCAGTCGCTTTTCTCATGCCAGTCATAAAGATAAAAATCATGTAGCAGAGCTCCGGTCAGAAGCGCGCGTTCATCTGCATTCAGATGAAATTGTTTATTCAGCCAGTAACTGAGCTTTA
Organism: Hominiventricola filiformis; assembly: GCF_020686965.1. NCBI lineage: Bacteria > Bacillati > Bacillota > Clostridia > Lachnospirales > Lachnospiraceae > Hominiventricola > Hominiventricola filiformis. The sequence continues at coordinate 65,255 of NZ_JAJEPS010000004.1, forward strand.
CTACATTTACCGAGTGTGCATATGTCGATGTTCTGCCATGCTGCACAAAGCGGTGCATGGACTGCACTTCCTCCCGGTCAAGATACCTTTTCAATATCTGCTGAATTCTTGCCTTATCCTGTTTTGTCAGCCGAATCAGTCTCATTTTACCAGACCTCCTCATTTCTCCTATTGTAGCATTCCATTTCTGTTTAGGCAATGAAATCTCTCTATTTATGATAAGGTTCGTGATTTCGGATGCGGAAACTCCGATAAATCTGTTCCAGCAGAATCACACGCATCAACTGATGGGGAAATGTCATTTTTGAAAAGCTGAGCTTATAGTCTGCCCGTTTCAGAACCATCGGGGCCAGTCCGAGAGACCCGCCGATCACAAATGCCACATGACTGATTCCATTTACATTCCACTGTTCCATCCGCGACGCCAGTTCTTCAGAATCCAACATTTTACCATCAATAGCCAGCGCCACCACATATGCATTATCCGGAAGCTTCTGGAGAATGCGTTCCCCTTCCTTTTCCTTGATCTGAAGTTCCAGCGCTTCACCGGCTCCGTCCGGCGTCTTCTCATCCGCCACTTCCGTGACAGTCAGACTGCAGTACCTGCCAAGCCGCTTCGCATATTCTTCAATCGCACCTGTGAAATACTTTTCTTTGATCTTTCCCACGCAGACAATGGTGATTTTCATGCTTCCCTCCTCTATAACAGAAATACCGGCGGATTGCGCCGGTAGTCTTTTTATTTGTTCTTTGCAGCTTTCATTTTCTCACGTACTTTTTCCACTACCGGTTCCGGAACAAATTCATGGATATCGCCGTCGAAATAAGCTACTTCCTTCACCGTTGTGGAACTTAAATATGCATATTCCAGACTGGTTGCCAGAAACATAGTATCTACATGAGGATTCATCTTCCGATTTGTCTGTGCCATCTGAAGCTCATAATCAAAATCTGAAATTGCACGCAGACCGCGGACTACCAATGTAGAATCCGTATGTCTTGCAAAATCCACCAGCAAACCGGAGAAGGACATGATCTTCACATTCGGAATATCTGCCGTCACTTCTCTAAGCATTTCCACTCGCTCATCAATGCTGAACAGCGGTGTTTTTCCTCCGTTATTCAACACGCCCACGATCAATTCATTGACCGTTTTTGATGCTCTTCTGATAATATCAAGATGTCCTAAAGTAACCGGGTCAAAACTTCCCGGATAAATCGCTCGTATCATATTGTTTAATCCTTTTTCTGCATGAACACATGCTGATTTGTCTTATATTTTTTTTCTTTATATATGTGATATCCAAGACCTTCCAGATAGGAAAAATCCGTATCCAGAGATGCCTCGACCACGATTACCGTATATTCATCTGCCAGCGTGCTGTGAACAAGATATTCCAGCACCTGCTCTTCCAACCCCTGATCATAAGGCGGATCCATGAAGATCACATCGAAGGGCTTCTGTCCTTCCATCCGGTGAAGAGCCGTCAGCACATCACATTTCTGGATTTCCGCCCGCTCCATGGTCTTTGTAAAAATCAGATTTTCTTTGATACACTCTGCTGCTTTGGCATTCTGCTCTACCAGTACCGCATGAGCTGCACCTCTGCTCAAGGCTTCAATCGCAATGGCTCCGCTTCCGCTGAACAGATCCAGGAAGCGGCAGTCCGGAATATCCGTCTGCAGTACATTGAATAATGTCTCCTTGGTCTTATCTGTAGTCGGTCTGGTATCCATCCCCTTTATGGTTTTTAACGGCATACTGCGCGCTGTACCTGCTATTACTCTCATCGAATCTGTCCATTTCCATATATAATATATTTTCCGGATGTCAGTGCATCCAGTCCCATTGGGCCTCTGGCATGCAGTTTCTGGGTACTGATACCGATCTCTGCACCGAATCCAAACTCAAATCCATCCGTAAAACGGGTGGAAGCATTCACATAAACTGCCGCTGCGTCAATCTCATTTAGGAATTTCTGCGCATTGGCGTAATCCTTCGTCACAATTGCCTCGGAATGACCCGTATTATAGCGGTTAATATGGGCAATTGCCTCATCAATATTTTTTACAGTCTTTACTGAAAGAATGTAGTCCAGATATTCCCGTCCCCAGTCTTCCTCTGTCGCCGGAACCAGACCTTCTGCTGCGCTGCATGCTTTTTCATCTCCGCGCATCTCCACCTGCTTTTCATCCAGCCGTTTTTTCAGTTGCGGCAAAAATGCATCCACAATCTTCTCATGGAGCACCAGAGATTCACAGGCATTGCATACGCCGATTCTCTGGGTTTTGGCATTGAAAATAATATCAATGGCCATATCAAAATCCGCGCTCTCATCCACGAAAATATGACAGTTGCCAGTGCCGGTCTCGATGACCGGAATACGGCTGTTCTCCACTACGTTACGGATGAGTCCTGCACCGCCGCGGGGAATCAGCACATCCACATACTGGTTCATTTTCATGAACTCCTGTACGGTCTCACGACGGGTATCTTCAATCAGCTGTACCGCATCTTCCGGGATTTTCACATCCGTCAGCGCTGCGCGGATCACCTTCGTGATCGCACTGTTAGAGAAAAATGCGTCACTTCCGCCGCGGAGAATCACCACATTTCCTGCCTTAAAGCAGAGAGCAAAGGCATCTGCCGTTACGTTTGGTCTGGATTCATAGATCATACCGATGACGCCCAATGGTACTTTCTTCCAGCCAATCATCAGGCCGTTGGGACGCTGTTTCATGGAAGTAACTTCCCCTACCGGGTCCGGCAGCGCTGCCACCTGACGAATTCCTTCTGCCATACCTTCGATCCGGTTGTCATCCAGCATCAGGCGGTCAATCATCCCCTGGGCCATCCCATTTGCAGTGGCTTTCTCCACGTCTTTTACATTTTCTGCCAGAACAAAAGCTTTCTCTTCCAATAGTTTTTCTGCCACATGAAGCAATGCTTCATTTTTCTGGTTGGTACCCATAATCCGGAGTACCGGTTCTGCGGCTTTTGCACTTTTTCCAATCTCTTCCAGGGTCTTCATCTATTTTCCCTCCGGTCTTATCATCCGTGTTTCTGTCACAATCATCTGCGGCAGAATATCATGTGCTTCAAAAGGCACCTCTGGGAATACCTGAAATTCAAATGCCAGTGCAATATGTACCAGTCCCGGATGCTTTTCCAGATAGCGGTCATAGTAACCACCGCCATAGCCAACCCGATGGCAGTGTTCGTCAAATGCCACACCTGGCATCAGCATGAGGCCTTCTTCCTCTTTGCAGAGAGGACAGCTCTTCTTCGGTTCCATAATACCAAAGCTTCCCGACTCCAGATCATCCATTCCTTCTATATAGTAGTAATGCATGATTCCGTCTCCATCCACGCGGGGAGCTGCCACTTTCTTTGCATCTTTCCATGCCTGCTCCATCAGAAGACGGGTCTCCACTTCCCGTTTGGCATCCACATAAGCCAGCAGGAGTGCTGTATTTTTATAGACTTCCAGTTCCACGAAAGTCTTCTTAATCTTCAGACTGTTTTCATGAAGCGTTTCCGGCAAAGCCTCTGCACGGCGGCGTTTTACTTCCTGTCTAATTTCCTTTTTTTGATCCGTTGTCATATTTTTCACCCAGATTTACAATACGGCCATCATGTTCCAGAATATCAATATTATTCAGCTGGCTCTTCAGGTTCTTTCTGACCGCAGCAAGAAATTCCTGCCGGAGCAGCTGCTGTTCTTTCTTCTCTGTCTCTGTAAGACCTTCTGCTTTTGATTTTCTTGCCAGTTCATTGATTCTCTGAATCTTGCTGTCATCTATCATATGTTTTTCGTTCCTCCTTATACCGACGGCTCATCCAGATAGTCGATAAGATAAAAATCTTCCGTCCGATTTTCTTTGAACAGGGTACCAATCTGTTCACCATCTACAATCTGATGAATCACTCCCATATCTGCCCCGTTGGCAATGACCATATCCGCACCCGCAGAAGTAGCAAGCTTTGCCGCCTTCAGTTTTGTGGACATGCCGCCAGTGCCCACGTCGCTGGCAGAACCTTTTCCCATCTGCTCAAAATGATGATCCACATGCTCTACATAATCGATAAACTCCGCATCCGGATTCTTGTTGGGGTCATCCGTAAACAGTCCGTCGATATCGGACAGAAGGATCAGAAGATCCGCCTGTACCAGCGCTGTGACAATCGCGGAAAGCGTGTCATTATCACCAAACTGAATCTCATAGGTGGAAATAGTGTCATTCTCATTGACAATCGGAATTGCACCCATACTCAGCAGCGTCTCAAATGTATTGCGGGCGTTGATCCGGTTTTCTCCGTTGATCAGCGTGTTCTTCGTCATCAGAACCTGAGATGCAATCTGATTATATTCCATGAAAAGTTTCTGATAGATCATCATCAACCGCGCCTGTCCAATGGATGCACATGCCTGCTTGGTAGCAAGCTTTGTGGGTCGTTCTTTCATGCCGATGGTTTTGCGGCCAACTGCAATCGCTCCGGAACTTACCAGAATCACTTCTTTTCCCCGATTATGAAGATCCGTCAGCTCGCGGACCAGCTTTTCCAGCTTGATAAGATCCACATGCCCGGTCTCCGGATGAGTCAGGGATGAACTTCCTACTTTCACAACAATTCGTTTCTTATCTTTTAACTGTTCTCTTAATGTCATACTGTCCATGGTCTGTTCTCTCTTTAATGTAAGTAATTCTCATGCCTGCGCATGCTTATCATTAATTTACAACATCTTCCCTCTGATGGCAATCCTAACTTGTATAATTTTCAAGAAAATTGTACAATTCTTCCTCATTCCGCAGGTACTTTCCCTGCCGGATTTCCTCTTTTGTTTCCTCCGGGAGCACATCAAGAATCACATCCGTGTATTCATAAAGGGTATCCTCCGGAAGCGTATAGACTGTCACATAATTATGATAGTTTCGCAGCACAAATTCATAGTTTTCATTTTCCCTGGAAACTGTTCCTTCCGCTCCCTCTTCAGGCACCGGATCAGCGGCCGGAAACTGTTCTTCTCCGGCCCCGCCTTCTGTCTGTTCTACAAACTCTGTTCCCTTCCTGTCTTCCGGAGAAATGCCGGAATCTGAGTTCGCCAAAAACACGAGCATCACTGCCAGCAGAATGGCCACAACTGCCGCCAGCGTCACGAGCATTGTTCTTCTGGACATAAAAAAACCTCCTTTTTCCATCTAGTATGAACTGGAAAAAAGAGGTTTATGCATTCATTTACATCAAATGCAGTTTCTTCACAATAGAAAGAAGTGTTCTTCCCTTTGGGAAACCAAGAATTTCCTCCTCCCGAAGACCTTTCAGCAGCAGAAGTGCCACTGCATACACAATCACCGCGCAGATGCAGGCAGCCAGTGTTGCGACAGCATTACTCTTCATCATGAGATAAAGTCCCTCATATACACCGAAAGCAGCCAGTCCCATAAGACCGGATGCAAGTATTGGAACAATAAACGTCCGTTTAAATTCCTGCCGGTATCGCATATATTTTGCAATTGACCTGGAATTCAGAATACACATCAGGAATGCAAAGAAAATATTTGCCCATACCACAGTATGGATGTTCAGATTCGTTACCATCAGAAGCACTACCAACAGAACTACGTGAAGTGCCAGTGAGATTGCCGCATGGATGACCGGCAGACGCATCTTGTCCATTCCCTGTAAAATACCGTTGGTCAGCGTAGACATGCCATACAGCACAACAGAGAGACTGCCTGTCTGAAGCAGAAGTGCAGACAGCTGCAGATGATCTTTTGCTCCGAAAAGAAGCGTCAAAATTGGCGTTGCCAGCACAGAAAGGCCTACTGCACACGGAATACAGATCACCATAACAAAACGGATGGCATTCTCTGTCTTGCGTCTCATCTCTTTTCTGTCTTTCGCGATTCTTGCTCTGGTCAGAACCGGGATCGTGGAAGATGCCATTGCAGAAGCCACTGCAATAGGCACATTGGTCAGAAGCTTATACTCACCGCTGTAGATACCCCACAGTTCATCAATTCCCATACTATCATAATTCTTCAACGCCATCAGATGTTTGAAAATACCCTGATCGATAATTCCGCTCAGATTGTAGACAGCCGTACTTAAAATAACCGGCATAATGGTCAGAATCAGCATATAATAGATCTCTGCTGTGGACTCTTCCCGCCGCTCTTCTCTGGAAACTGCCATCTTCCGCCTCATTACATGACGGTAGGCTGCCACCAGAAATGCCAGAAACAAAAGGCCGCTCAATGCGCCAAGCCCGGTACCGAGGGTACTTCCGGCTGCTCCGTATGCGTATGCTGCCGTTTTTGTTCCAAGCACTGCATCAATCTTCAGGCCGTAATGAAACAATACATAGGCGGCACCGATGCTGACTGCCGCATTGATAATTTGCTCTACGATCTGCGAGACTGCTGTAGGTACCATGGTTCCAAGTCCCTGGAAGTAGCCTCTCATACAGCCCATAACTGCCACCACCAGAATCGTCGGTGCCAGCACCTGCAGCGCCAGTTTACTCTCCGGCGTATTCACCAGCACATCGCTGAAAAATCCCGCCCCGAAGAAAATAAGCAGTGCTCCGATTCCTCCGGACACCAGTGCAAATGTCAGGGTACATTTAAAAATCTTATATGCCGCTTTTGGCTGTCCTGCCGCCATACGGGCAGACACCAGTTTTGATACTGCCAGTGGGAGACTGAACGAAGAAATCAGCAGCACCATGGAGTATACCTCATAGGCTGCTGAATAATAACTGTTTCCCACCGGACCAAGAATTCTTGTGACTGGAATCCGGTACACCATTCCGATAATTCTTACCAGAATGGAGGCTGCGGCCAGAATTCCTCCCTGCACAATATAATTGGATTTTTTCTTATGATTTCCGGTACTCATGTATTGCCTTTATCCTTTACCTCGTAATATTCAGATGCTCAAGCACGGCTGACTGGCGAGTTTCCATATCCTTTGCCTCATCCTCCGTCATATGGTCATATCCCAGCAGATGAAGCATACTGTGAGCAATCAGAAATGCATATTCTCTCCTGACGCCATGTCCATATTTTTCCGCCTGCTCTTTGACCTTATCAAGGGAGATAACGATATCTCCAAGCAGCAGTTCTCCTGTATCCGGATCAAAGCAGTCTCTCTCATGCGCTTCCGCCCAGGAAAAATCCACCGGACTCTCATACTCTACCTGTGGAAAAGAAAGCACATCCGTCGGTCGGTCCACATCCCGGTATTCGCGGTTCATTCTATGAATCTCTTCATTGGACGTAAGAAGAAGGTTCACTTCCGCTTCATAGGGGCATCCTTCTTCTTCCAGTACCTGGCTGATCACCAGACTCGCCGTTCCCTCATAGTCAATTCCTAACTCCAGTCCGTACTCGTCTTCCAGATTTAACGTCATTTTGATTCCTCTCTTTTTTCCGAACTGCCTTTTTCTCATATTCTTCATAGGCAGTTACAATCTTCTGTACCAGCGGATGTCTGACAACATCACGACTGGTCAATCTGCAGAAACTGATACCTTCCACTTTACCAAGCACCTTTTCAGCCACTTCCAAACCGGATTTTACGTCCGGTGCCAGGTCTTTCTGCGTCTCATCACCAGTGATGACCACTTTGGATCCAAATCCAACACGGGTAAGGAACATCTTCATCTGTGCCTGGGTCGTGTTCTGTGCCTCATCAAGAATGATAAATGCATTGTCAAGGGTACGTCCTCTCATGTATGCCAGCGGCGCTACCTCGATGAGTCCCTTTTCCATATTTTTCTGAAAACTCTCCGCACCCATAATCTGATAAAGTGCATCATACAGAGGCCTCAGATACGGATCTACCTTGCTCTGCAGATCTCCCGGCAGGAATCCAAGTTTCTCCCCTGCCTCTATAGCCGGACGGGTCAGAATGATCCGCTCCACTTCATTTGCTTTGAATGCGGTGATTGCCATGGCCATAGCAAGATACGTCTTACCGGTTCCTGCAGGTCCGATACCAAAAGTAATCATATCTTTTCGGATGGCATCCACATAATTTTTCTGTCCCAGCGTCTTCGGCTTAATGGACTTTCCGCTGATGGTATGACAGATCATATCACCATCGATATCCAGAAGCGCACCTGATTTTTCCTCCATCGCCAGAGATAATGCGTAATCCACATTCTGCTCTGTGATCTGATTTCCCCGTTTTGAGAGCTCCAGAAGTTCATTCAGCACCTTCGCAGCCTGACTTACCTGCGCCTCGTTTCCAATCAGCTTTACGCCGCCATCTCTTGATACCACCGTCACGCCGATGGTGCGTTCTATTTTCTTTACATATGCATCAAACTGTCCGTATACATTCTGTGCATGCTCGGACGGAATGTCAAAAAGATTATCCTGTAATGTCACTGCTAGTTCGTTCCCTTTCTTCTTCCGGATCATCCTGAGTGGGCAGTTCTGTCCGGGGAGTCTGTTCCTGCACGGCATTTTCTTCCGTCACATAAGTTCCGGACGCCCTGCATAAAACCCCATTTGATTCTATTTTAACATTATTCTCAATAATTTGAAGACCCTTTCTGCTTAATTTTTCAAAAAACAGAGAAAGCTCCTGTTGTGCCTTCTCCTGTGCCTCTCTCTCCGTATAAATCACTTCTTCGGAAATGTATTCTTTTATCATGCTTTTTCCAAAAGAAACCGGCAGATAAAAATTTTCCGTAAGCTTCAGCGGCATTTCCTTTGTCAGCACATCCTGCTCTTCGTAAATATCTCCTGTGTGCCCAAATGTAATCCGTTTATTTCCAAGAATCACATAATAACATGTTTTCTTCCTTCCGGTATACTCTTTTTTCCGGTATTGCAAAGGAAAGGAAGATTCATAGTGTCCGCTGCTTCTGATAATCACATCTGCATCCGCATGAACATAATAAGTGTGCGCCGGTTCTCCGGCATCATCCAGTACTTCGATCTTCGATGACACTAGAAGGTCTCCCTGTTTTACCAGCTGCCCGATCTGTGCTTCCTGCGTCCCGCTTCGCACGATCATACTGACAACAGTACCATCTGTTTTAGCCACCAGCTCTGCCGGCTGATCAGGTTCCGGAATTGCTCCATAATCTGCATCTTCATTTTCTTTAATATGAATAATCAGCCGGGTGCCTTTCACTTCCACCGACGTCCATGTAATCTCCGGGAACTGCTTTCTAAGCGCTTCCTCAATCCAACCTCCATGCACTGCTGTCTTCCTCATGCCATGCACTACCTGCTGTTCTTCCAGAAATTCAAGAATCATCGGATCACTTAAAGAACTGGTTCCTTCTATATGGATGTTCCAAATAAACAGCGACATTCCATAGAGCAGGACTGCCGCCCCTGCTGCTCCTGCTGCAAACATTTTCCGCTTCCGATATCTGTACAGGATAAAAGGAAGGCCGTGTCTTTCCAGAATCACGGCCTTTGTTCCTGTCTTTCTCAGCAATGGACGCAGCTTTTTAAAGCTGCTGATACTGATACACATTTCATATTCAGTTCCTTTGTTCTGAAGCTCCCATATGATCATATGGTACCTTCCGCAGAGATTCAGAAAACGTTCCGGCGAATAACCGGTCAGCCGGATCTTCACATATCCTTTCAGAAATTTCACAAATGCCGTCAGCAATATCGAATTTCCCCTATCTGCCCCGATATCTTCATCTCATCTTCCGTATAATAATCAATGTGAAGCTGTTCACCACAGAAGGTCATCTGACAGGTCTTTGTCTGCAGCCGGATCTTCTGATCCGTATACTCAATAATGCCCCTGTAATTCTCCACATAAGCTTCACTTCTGCCAGTTACAGTCAGTACCGCCGCGCCCATGGTCAAATCCTTCGGAACCCCAAACTGATCCGTAATCTTTTTCCTTAATCCCATGAAGTCACCGCTTCCGGCTGTTTGATTATATATATGCAGAAATAAAAATACTTATTCGTACAAAATCAGACTGAACCAGGTGACCACATTGCCCCCGTTCATAAAGGTAATCTGATATTTTTCTGCCAGATCTGTCACCAGAATGCCATAGCTTTCAATGCACGGAAACATTTTATCCGGATGTCTGCATGGGGCATCCGGGTAAGCGCAGTGCTCACAGATAGCGCAGGACTCCGTCGAGAGGGTCAACGTTTTCGAACATTGCTGTTCCACCAGCACCCGGATCTGTCTTGTGATCTCCTCATGATCCTTTCTGGTATCCAGCATTTCTTTCATATTTTCGATATCGGATACTTCCGCCACCGTTGTAAAAATAAAGCCTCCGGTATACTGGCGGCATCGTTCCTTACATTCTGCCACAGTACCCACTGCAGGCGGGCAGGACCAGGAGGTCCCATACCGCGGACATTCGCTCTCACAGATATGGCGCACCTGTTCGAGAAATGTGATCTCTTCCGGTTTTATAAATGCATATTCACAGACTGGGTATTCTGCGATCTGGGTCTCCAGTTTTTGCTGATCTATCATTTTTATCTTCCTCTGTATATCGTAATCTTTTTTTCATTATAATACATACAGAGAAAAACAGACAACGCTTTTATCCCAGTACATAATTTCCGCCCAGCACAAATCCGCTGGTATCTGCCTGCTCCGGTATGGACAGTCTGCTGTTTTTGTCAAGATAGCAGTGGGTATCCATATGACTGCTCCAGTCCAGAAGAACCAGATTACAGTTCATCCCGAGGGGAATATAGTCCTCCATCAGCTGCAGCAGCTTTTCTTTTGCGGGCGGATGTTTCATATCGGATGTGTCCAGAATAACCGTAAAGGTGTCTTCCTCACGTCCGTAGAGTTTCTCATAAGCCTCCATCAGTCCGGTGCCTTTTTTCATCCAGTCATGCCATTTAAAATACTCCAGAATCCGTGCTTTTCTTCCCACTGACAGAGCAATCATTTCCTCAAGCACATGGCCGGTGCCTCTGCCGCACTGAATTTCCTGCAAATGCTTTAAAAGCCAGCGGATCTGTCCGGAGGAATACTGCTGTTCCCTGCTCCAGTCACCTGTCCAGGATGCCAGTTCCGGCAAATGTTCCTCTGGAGTACTCTCATAGTCCAGATAATCCGGCACATAATCTACTTCCCGTTCCTGATCTTCGTACATACTCTGGAGCACGGTCATATACCGCTCAAAAAATGTATCCCTTCCGGACATCTGATAAATTTCCGGCAGATATTCCACAAAACTGCCCCATGGGAATTCCACATGAAGACCGTCAATCTGAAAATGACTGTCCACACGTGCGCCGGATACCCGGATCAGGATATAAAGGTACTGTCCTGTCAGGCTGTGAAGAAGCAGATCGTCCGTGTTTACTTTTCTGATAAAGGTCTGCTCTCGCAGCATCTCTTCTATCTGATCTGCTGTCCGCTCTTCCGCATACAGAAATTCCCTTAGATCTTCATTGGAAGCTGCCGCCATGATCTCATACTTGCATTCCCGGAAGATTCCGCTTAAAACAAGCCGATGCCAGGTTTCGTTTTGATCCATGGAATCATAGACCGGTGCAAGCCATGTAAATACCCCGCCGCCTGTTCCGGTCAGACGGTAATCATCACTTAATTCCATGCGGAACCGTTTTCCTTCTGCTAATGCAAGCCGGTAAAAATTCACCTGTTTTCTGTTTTCCATCATAACCGGCAATCCTCCTTCTTTCTATTTGTCATCTCAGACAAATTCCAGTTCTATTTTTTCCAGATAAGCAAGAGCGTCTTCCTGCAAATAAATATCTCCTCTGTCATCTTTTTCGGCTGCGCTGCCCACACGTTCCAGATTCAGTTCCTGCACCCGGACGACACCGGGAAGCATCTCCAAACCCGCAAACAGTTTTCCACTGGAAATAACAGCCCCAAACTTCTTCTCTCCTCCTGCTTCTGCAATCTGCTTTTTCAGCCAGGCGCAGACATCATTTTTCTCTTTTTCAGACAGAGACTGCAATGCAACTCTGCCATAGATTTCGATTCCCACATATTCTGGCTGAACAATGCTTACCTTTGTATTCAGCAGACGGTATGGCTCAATATACTGCCGGATTGCCCTCTGATAGGTTTCACTTAAATCCGGTCTTTTCTCATCCGTCCATGGTTTCACCACCGCAACCACTTCATTGTATCCTCGGTTCTGACGATGCAGTTTTCCATAGACAGTACCCGGAATTACGTGTACCCGCTCAATCAAAAGTCCCGGCGTTGACCCGATGATGGTCTCATAATCTTCCTCCGAAGCCATCCTTCTCTGTGCAAATACACTTTCTTCCATTCGCGAAATCATATCTTTTAACTGTTCCCGCTCTCTTCCGCCAGTCAGGGGCATGGGATTGGAAACTCTGCAGGATCCATCCGGTGTCCCTGCAAATTCCTTCAGTTCCCCCGCCTGCACATTTCCCGCTCCGTAGAGAGAACAGGAAAGCCCGGTCACATAGACCGACTGTTTCTGAGGCGGTACCACTCCATGAATTCCGTCACCAAAACGAATCTGCTGCCGATCTCCTTCGTAGACAAATACCTGATCTGCATACCCGGTTCCTGCAAACGATTTCACCCGTCTCCAGATGGCAGGGTTCCCGTCTTCTCCCATGAGCAGCAGGGAAAAATTCCATACATCCGGATAGTCAAACAGCAACGTCTGTCCCGCACAGCCATCCGTCTGACCGATCCGCAGTTCCGACAGAACCTCTCCCTCTTTGCAGACGGTCGCCTTCTGCACTACCTGCAGCGGGTTCACATAGACCATACCAATCCGTGGAAAACAGTCATAATGGTTCTCCTTTAAGACTGCCCGGAGCATATAGCCAGAGCGTCCTGACAACGGTTCCCTGAACTGTTCCATCTTTGCCGGAATATCCGGACGCACAAATCCACTTCTTAAAAAGCCGCAGGTTTCATCCCTTACGGTTACTTCCACCCAGCCCTGCTCTGTATAAATCTGCCAGATGAGGTCGCACAGCCGGAAGGAGTCGTCAAAAGGATTTCTCCGCTCATCCGCTTCCACGCAGATATAAAGACCATCCCCCTGAAGCAGCGGTTTTTCAAAGCAGAACCAGACTGCTGCTTCCTTATTGAATTTCCCGGAAAATCCTTCTGCATAATCCCCGTCTTTTCCTGCAAAAGCAGTCATATCCGTAAGCATTCCATCTGCCTCATTGAAAAATGCGATAAACCGGTTTTCTCGCACTTCATAATCCCGGATCGTTTCATAGGGAATCGTTCCAGCCAGAAATCTGGTACCTACCGGCAGTACTGTTCCTTCCGCTAATCCTTCCACAACCACATAACCACCTGCAGGGCATCCTTCCTTCGGCTCCACTCCCAGAAGCTTCAGGTATTTTTCCACATGGACATCTCCTGTGGCACTCATATAATAATCCAGCATGTCTGTGAGCCAGGCATACATCTGTAACACCGTAATACCAGGATCATGGTGGTTAAAATCTGTCCACTCCTCCGTCATGGAGGGAATCCTGCTCACAGCCCGCTGCATCATCTGCTCATATGTCAAATCATCAAGCTTTGGTACCTTTAACATCCGCTCACCTCTATGTATACCATGTGTTCTCCGTTTACTGCCATGGCAAACGGATCATTCAGGTTCTCATAAAATTCATCTGTTACGGAATACTCCTGGCCATTCACCTGCGCCGTGATCACCATTCTGGTGATGCTGCAGCCCGGAAGTCCTGTCCGCAGAACCGCTGTCAGCTGGGATGCCCTCGGAAGTTCCCCGATCTCCCATCCCTGTCCGGACACACCACCCTTTAAAGGATTAATAAAATCCGTCATTTTCGCCAGTGCGCGCTGCTGCAGGTCGTATGCCTGATCCATGGAATCCTTCTCAAGCCATACCCTGACATTCATCCGAATAAAATGTGGCTGAATTAATGTCAATGACTTTCCGGACGGCATCAGTGCACTGTCCCGCAGAAGCCGGTCCCGGATTGCTTTCTTGATTCCGGAAAATACATGAGCGCCCTTTTCATATTCCTCCACCAAGACCGCAATTGTGATCTGATTCATCTGATTGACGCATTTTACTTTCCGGATTCCATAAGATTCCTGCGCAATCAGCTCTGCGAAATCCTTTCTGGTAACTGCCCTGTTTCTGGTACGAAGCATGCCGGATACCAGACGCATGGCTGTCTCTTCCGTATATCCATCGTAACCGCCATAGGCCGGAAATGGATTTGTTACCTCGGACAGATACCGGATGGCGGTTCCCGGTATGGTGATTGCTCCCGCCGGAACATTGGCCACGCTGCCGCTATAGTTGCTGTGCAGCACCCGAATATGCGGTCCTTCCTCTGCAAGACGAAAACCGGAAAACTGATGTTTTCGGAAGAAAAGTTCTCCTGATGCCATATCAAGCTGACAGCTTCTTCCATTTTCCACCGAGCGGCTACTCTGTCTCCAGGGAATCCATTCTTCTCCTTCTTCTGTCTGTTCACGAACAAAGACTTCCGCTTTCAGAAGATTCTGCTGGGACAGCTGAATATGCACCGCTGCTTCCTCATCTTCCAGATAAAACTCCTCTGTCACAGTGTTTACATTCGCCACCCGCGCCATATTCGGATAGATGCCATGAATCACAGGAAGGGCATGTTCCGGATTTTCCCGGTTATAGTTGATAAATCGGAGAAAATATCCTTCATATCCAAATTTTGTTGTTTTTTGTATATCATCTGGTATCATCAGAAGCAGATTGCCCGAACCGGAAAATCCATCGGTATAATCGGCTGTCTTCACCGGCTGAAATCCCCGGGATGACAGATATTCCACCTGAAAGGAAATCGGACGATCACCATAATTCTCAATATCGAAATAAAGACTGAGGGGAGTTCCTGCCACCGAACCGGAAAATCCCAGATACATGGTCCTTCTTCGATGCTCGGTCTCATAGAACAGATTAACCACACCCTGGCTTCTTAGATCTTCCGTAATATTTTTTTCTTCAAAATTGTTCCGGGTCATGGCCCAGACAGGAAGCTGCATTTCCTGCTCATAGGTATAGGAAAAACTCAGCCCTGCCATCACCGGGCATTTATAGATTGCCGGCATCCTGTAAATATTTTCTGCCTGCAGAAGACGAAGACGGATTCTTCCGCTCCTCCGCTCCGGATCGTACTCTGCCATGTCTTCCGGACAGATGAATTCAATCGTCATTGGTCCTTCCACGGAACCATTAAACATAGTACCGGTCCGTTCGTCCTTCAAAAGCCGTTTCCATCCGGTCTCGCTTAAATATTCCCAGCACACATAGTCTGCCAGCACTTCAGCCGGACGCACATTCAGCTGCTCACGCGGCTTTTTCATGATTGCCTTATATTCCAGTTCCATCTCCGGAAGTTCCAGCTTTTCTTCATGAATCCGATAATTGAGCAAAAACGACATGCTCACTTTTGCCCCACGTCTGCTCAGTACTTCCCTGTCATCTATAGAGCACTCATTATAAAGTCCCAACGGTTTTCCAAATGGTAGAAAATTCCCTGCCGGTTCCTCATTTCCATTCAGATATACTTCTTCCGGTACTTTATTTTCCCCGGCAAACGTAAGGGAAAGAGAACGAATATAAAGATCCTGTACCCCTTCAAGGCAGGTGAGTACCAGGTAATACCCTTCTTTCTGGCCGACCATTGCTTTCTGCGGCTGATAATCCGGCAAAAGCAGATGAATCCTTCCATCCGTTTCTTCGACTGTAGTGAAAGTACGCTCTTCTCCATCTGTTTCCAACATGGACCAGCGTACCTGGTCTCCCGTCAGAAATTTCAGAAGCCTGTCCTGATCTTCTTCTCCTCCCGCCTGAACCTGAAGAAAAAGGTCAAGGCCGCTCATCCAGTCAAAGAGATTTTCAAAACACAGATACAGCTGATGAACCGTACAGTTTACCCCTTCCGTTCCGAAAGCACGAAAACTGGTTGGATTCTGTTCTGAATAGTTTCTCTTAATAATCCGATCCTGCTCCCGATCCGTTACTACGATAAGCTCCGGGGCAGTATCGGAAATAGTCATTCCATGCTCTGTCTGAAATACGATATCTCCTGCTTCCGAAGAAGGAGACAGTACCTGCGTACCTGCCGGAATCGCTACTTTTCCTTCATATCCGCTGACCGGTCGGAACTGCACATAGGCTCTTGATGCACTGACCGGCTCTTTTAACAAATGTTCAAACAAGTTCAAATACTGAATCCGGTGTCTGGGAATGACTTTTCCATAGCGCTCCCTGCTCTCCTCCATCATGGTCCCGCACAGATCGGTCAGCACGCAGCCCGGGTCAGATGCCCCATGCTCATATGCAAATTCCGGCACATAAGAATGCATCAGTTTCTGCAGTTTTTCATAAGTTTGATTGTCACTCATGCTCTTATGCCCCTTTCCTAAAGTTCACCGATTCCCTCTTCCAGATAATAAGGAAATACCAGGTTATTCGGATTATTGGTCGCCCGTACATAGTAGCTGATATTCAGGTAAATAGTTCCCCGCGGCAGATCTTTTTTATCCACCGTTACTTCCACCTGCCGGATTCTTGGCTCATGTCTTGTCAGGGCATCCTCCACTTCCCGGATCAGTCTTGACTCAAAGGCGGTATCCGGGAGATCAAAAATATATTCCTGCAGATTGCATCCGAATTCCGGCAGCATTGCCCGCTCCTTCAGCCTTGTCATCAGAATAATATAGATGGCCTGGCGGATATCTTCTTCCCCCTCCGCCATGCGGAAATGTCCGGTCACCGGATCCACCTCCGGAGGAAATGCAAATCCTTTTCCTAAAAATGCTCTCGAACTGTCCATCTCTTCTCGCTCCTTTAGTTAATCTGAACCACGGCTCCCTTAACGGCTACCGGACCGGAAGCCTGGAGATTGATCTTGGCCTGACCCTTCACATCGATCTGCGCGCCTTCTGCCTTTAATGCAGAATTTGCTTTCAGCCCAATCTCATTATCCGCCGTCACTGTCACTTTTTTTGCTTTCAGGCTGATCGCTCCTGCATTTCCATCCATGGTCAGTTCCGCGCTTCCTGCCTTCAGAGAAATATTTTTCTCCGACTGAATGGTAATCTTTCCATTTTTATAATCCATGCTCAGCATGTTCTTTCCGTCTTTGTCAGAGATCTTACAGCTTTCCGTACTGTCATCCACTGCAATGACGCTTCCTTTTGGAGTCGTCAGCGTGATACTCTGCTTTCCGTCTTCCTCCTGAATCAGAAGATCCATTCCGCCCTTGGTCTTCAGATATTTTTTCAGATTCTTCTGATCAAAATTCTCCGACACCACAGAAGCTCCGCTGGGATACAGACTTCCTAGCAAAAACGGCCGCTTCAGGCTTCCGCCGATAAATCCAACCAACACCATCTCGTCGATTTCCGGCACCAGATAAGTACCATAATCTTTTCCCGCATAGGGAGACAGAAGACGCACCCACTCGCACATATTTTTTCCGGTCTCCCAGACGGTAAATTCTACTTTTACCATGCCTTTAAAATCAGCATTATTATTCTCGACTACGATGCCCTGTACAAAACCGGGCACCTTCTGATTGTCGTAATATTCATTCTCACTGTGTAACAGATCCGTAATGGAATTCACAGGCTATTCACCCCCGCTTTCAGATAAGTCCGGTATCCGTCCTCGTCCAGCACATGCCGTACATAGGTAATATAATATTTCCGGTCTGCCTGGGAAGAAAGTTCTTCTACTTCCACAAAACGTCCCGGTGCCAGTTCCGGAATGCCGACACATTCACATTCCAGTTCTCCGAACTGCTGGCAGATATCCTCCATCCGGGCCTTTGCCCTCTTTGCTGCTTCCGAAGCGTCTTTGACACCCGGCTCATAAAATACCTGTCTGGAATTACCCATCATCTTCTTTGAACCACTGCCAAAGGAGCCCTGAATGGATGCCTCTCCTTTTATCTGTTTGCCACTGTTCTCATCAATGGAACGGATCTCGATTTTCTTCACCAGCTGCTGTCCTGAAAAGGACAACCTCGCCTTCAGGATTCCCTGCAGAGGGGACAATTTCATAATAGAGGACGTTACTTTCTGCCGTTTCCGGAAATAAGCTTTTCCCTGAAGAATAAAAAATTCATATCCCTGTTTGTTTGCCTGTTCTGTGATCAATTCATAATCCGTCATCATATGGCTTCTTAAAGGAACTTCCTCCTCCGGGCAGGTATCAATCTCTTTTCCTGACAGATAGCTGCTCACTGGCTGCTCACTTAAGATTGCCTTTACCACGGCATCTGCACTTTTCTGCGTAAAAAATTCCATTCTGCGGTTTTTCATAAGAAGGCCTTTGGCATCCATGCATTCCACCCGCACACGGTAAGCCCCTTCTTCCATACCATACTGGTATTCCACCTGGCTGATGTAGCCTTTAAAAAGAGATTCCTTCCGGACATATCCCATGGCTACTTCCACATCCTCGCCAATCTGAATCTTTTTTACAAATTTTTTAAAATCCGTCTTTTCTTCGTCATACGCACCGTCGATATAAAAGACACATCCAGATGCTTCATAACCACTGGTCAGTTCCAGCTCCACATCCCGTATATTGGCATTGGCTCCTGCTGCCAGCTTCGTTCCTCCGACGGTGATCTCAGCGGAAGGGGCACGGAATTCATCATATTTCCTGCTCAGTGCACGAAAGTTTGTGCTCCCTTTCATCAGATCCATGCTGCTCCCTCCTTCCGCTTTTTCTGTCCGGTACTATAACGCCGGAACTTTTAATCTCTTTGTGTAATCAATCTTCCTGGGATTTAAAATCCCATTCTCCCTGGCAATCTCTTTCCAGCAGGAAACATCATGATACTCGGCATCTGCCAGCATCCAAAGTTCTTCCCGCTGATTCAGTCTTCGATATTTGGTACGGTCCGGAGATTCGTGGGGATTCGCTCCGATTACATTGAGGATGCTCTTATCCTCTCCCTCGATCTCCATGTCTAACTTTGCCCGAACCGGCATACCGTTCAGGTTAAACATCTGATAGCTGATGCTTAAGGAAGTAATGTGTCCATAAAATGCCATGCTGCCCCAGGAAAATGTCACCAGGCTCTGCTCGTGATTTTCCGCGTTCATTTTCATAATCAGAGAAATGTCCTGGCAGATTTTCGTCAGTTCTTTGTCATCATTCAGATATTTGCTCAGGCCCTTTGGCACCTGATACTCTGGCATATAGGTAGAGGTATCCAGAATCAGACTGACTCTCAAATTCGCCAGTTCACTGTCTGCCGCCTGTGTGTTTTCCGGATGGGACTCTTCCCCATGTCCGGCATTATTTTTAAATCTCAGACCCCGGCTGATGGAATATTCCGTAGGATTAAACTGCACTGGAAGTGTCACTTCCCGGCCGGTCTGTGCATTTTTATAGGTGAGAGAGGCTTTCTGAAGCGCTCCGTCTCCGTAGATTAATTTCTGTCTGGTATCAATGGAACTCATTTAGAGTAATCCCCTCCTTCCCCGTTCTGTTCTTAGTTTTTCTTCGATTCTTCGATATACCCGGTTGGTCATCTGCCCGAGGCTTGCATCCACCTGAGTCTCCACCTCCCGCTGTACCTGTCTGCGGATCAAAGTAGAAACATCTTTCTCCTTCACCGTCTCCGGTGCCTGTCGGATGACTTCCCGAACCACTTCTTTTTGCTGTTCCGTCAGAGTTTCCTGACGTACAACCGTCGTTTTCTTTACTTCTTTAATATCCTGGGTGATCTCATGGATCTGTTTCTGCAGATTCTGGTTCTGTTCTGCCTGCTCCTGTGGAGAGACTTCTTCCGGATAAATCATCGGTGCCTGCTCCATGGCAGCCTTTACTTCTCCCACAGATATTTCCGGTACCTGTATCAGTCTGATGGCCTGCGGCATCTGGCTTTTTATCCGGAGCATCTCTGTTTCCGGACGACTGGTCATCTGCGGCTGCGACCTCACGGCCCCCGGCTGACCAGACTGTCCTGCCATTGTCTGCTGTATCATCACAGTTTCTGACTGTCCCGGTATCTGCTGCACCATCATGGTTTCTGATTGTCCCGGGGGCTGCTGTACCATCATGGTTCCTGACTGTCCCGGTATCTGCTGCACCATCATGGTTTCTGATTGTCCCGGTATCTGCTGTACCATCATGGTTCCTGACTGTCCCGGGGGCTGCTGTACCATCATGGTTCCCGGTTCTCCGGACCTGACACCTGCCGGTGCCTGTGTCATCATCGTCTTTGGTTTCGTTGACCGTGCTGCTGCTTTCACCGGTTCCTGACGCACACGGTAAGCATCCAGTATCCGTTCTACCCTATGAATTACGGTATTCTCATCTGATGACTTCCTGTCCGTTAATTGTAATTGCTTCCCGACTGGCTGCACTGCCTGTTTACTCTGTCCACTCTGCGTATCCAGCACCTGTTCCAGATATTCCAGTGCTGCCGGATGGATCGTAATCGTTCCGCCAGTCTGCAGCCGAATATTCTCCCTGGCCTGCCGGAAAATCTGATCTGCCAGCTCTCTTGCCCTCGGAACTGACGTGCTTGTTGGCTGATGAACGGATGGTTCTTCTGATGGCTTTTCGAACTCCCGGTTCTTATCCTCCCGAAGTTCCTTCACAATCTCCTGCCGGATCTCATTCCAGTGCTCATCAGATGTCTGCTCGAAACTGTACAGAAGTTCCGCTTCCTGAAATGTACGATCGGGCTGATGCTGGTGCCGCTTCAAATCTTCCACCCGGAATATGGATCTGCTCCGATGTTCCGGAACCGTCAGCGTTTTATCATAAATGTCCGGCTCCCTTGCTTCCGATTGTGCCGGCTCTACATTCTGCAAAGAGACTGCTGCATCCTGTGACGATTCTACATTTTGTAACGGGGCTGCGTCTTGTGACGGCTCTATATTCTGTAATACTGTTGTACTCTGTAATTGTGGCTTATTTTGTATCGCTGATACTGTCTGCTGCAGGAGCAGACGTTCCTGTTGCTCTTTATTTCTGGCGACAACCGCTCCTTCCGCCTGCTGTGTCAGGCTTCTGAACTGCCTCGCAATGATCTCCCTCTGCTGTTCCAACACGCGTTCCTGCTGTTTCAGGAATTCCGGCGTATCCGGCTTGCTCTGAGCCTGGGTATTTGCAGTCTCCTCCGCCGAATCCTGTACGCCATATTCCAGATGCAGGAAATCAAACGACCTCTGGGGAGCCTTCTGAGCTTCCAATGTCGGTGTCTGTAATGCCGGTGTCTGTAACGCCTGCGTCTGCAGTTCCCGCGTCCACACCTTAGTTCTTTCCGGACTGTTTTCTGTCTGTTCACCGGCCTGCTCAGCATTCTCATAAAAATGGTTTTGTGTACTGCTGTAATATATATTTTCAATTTTCCGAAGCAGAATTTCCTGCTCCGTCAGATTCGTAGTCTCCGTATGTCTGTTCTGTTCGACGCTGAGTTTTCTCTCCCCCGTCTGAATTTCATGTTCTGTTTTATTCAGCCTTTCAGTAATCCGGAGTTCTCTCTCCAGTTTTCCTGCAAGCTTTTCTGTCCGCACTTCTGTCTCTTTGTGCAGCAGTTTTTCCTGTCTCTCCGTCTCTCTGTACAACTGCTCTTTTTGTCTCTCCGTCTCTTTGTACAGCTGCTCCCGCAGCATGGTAAGTTCTTTTACACCGCCTTCTTTTACCAGTGTGTGCAGCCGTTCTGCCATTTCATGAACGATCTGCTTCTCTACGCCAGGCAGCTCTTCCTGTATCGTCCGCTCCACCAGTTTTTCTACGGACGGAACTACTCTCTGCTCCAGTTTTTTTTCCAGGATATTGGTAACAAACCGGAGATTCTGATGGTATAAATGATTTTCCTCTGTCAAATTCTGAATCTGATAGAGATTTTTAATATAATGATTTTCAATGGAGGTGCCTCCGGTCTCCCCTGCAGACTCCTGTTCCGGAAATACCATGGGCGCACTGTCAAAGGTCTGTCCGAAGCCTTTATGTTTTGCAATCATTCGGTTGGAAAAATCCTGAAACTGATTATTCATTTCCTATGCCTCTTCCAGTGTAAGATACCCCATCTCTATCGTTCCAAGCATCAGACTGCTGTTTTCTGCATTTAATTCACTGACAGAAATTCTCCTGACATAGCAGCCTCTCAGATAATAGGATTTGACCAGTGACTGATCTGATCCTAACACCCCAATCATCACTTCTCCGCGAAACCGGTATCCCGGCTCATAGATCGTGAACTCCTTCTCATCCGAGAAAAGTCCTCTCTCCAATGTAATCGTCCGTTCCGCAGTGTTTTGGTTACTCAGGGAATACACAACTGTGTTTCTTCCCCCTTCTCTCAACGCTTCAAAATTTCCTTCCGCTGAAAGTCCCGATACCTTCTGAAAGGGGATCCGTTTCTTTTCCAGTTCAACGACAAAATTGTAGCCTCTCCGGTACAATTCTTTTGATCTGTCTGCCATTTTGTTCTCCCCTTTCTCTTATAATTCAAATATATTCTTCGGTTTCCCGCTGATTTTCTTATGAATCTCTGATATTTCTGCGCAGAACCGCCGCCTCGTCTTATGATCCATCTGCATCACAGACTCAAAACTCCAGTGGAAATAATAAGCCACAAAAGACACTTCCTTATATAGCTCATCCTCCGGATAGACGGTTATTCCGCCCTCGTAAAATTTATAGGCTTTTTGTATTTTTCCCCACAGGCCGGGCAGACACAGGTTTCCATGAGATCATCCATGGAATTGATGGTCTGATACATATTCTGCAAAAATGCAAGGTCTGCGGAAAACAGTTTTTCAATGGTGGTCGGCCGGATGTTGGTCAATGTTCCTAAGGAAGTGACCACTCTGGAAAGAAGAATGATCGTCAGATATGCCGGATTGCTGACCACCCGCGGATCGCGAAGCGGCAGAATCTCATCGGCTGCCGTTGCCAGTCTCATGACGCCTTTCTTATGGACTTCCCCATTCTCATCCACATATCCTCTCGGAAGTTCAAATTCAAATTCTGTAATCAGTTCCATCGTGTTTCTCCCCTTTTATCAAATTCTGAATCCTGTCAGGGAGGTTCCCGGGAGAAGACTCCTTCTCCCGGACATCCCATCAAGTGAAAGAATTTAGCTCTCTCTTGTCATAGATTCATATACCAGTTCCACACTCTCAAATGCGATCTCACTGGAGCTTGCATTGAAATCCGGAGCGGTATATTTGCTTGGCCATGCATTGGTCAGATTCCATACTGCCAGTGCGGTGGATCCATCATCATCAAACAGGGTAATGGTCACATTCTTGTTGTGATCCTCTCCGAGAGACGTTCCCTGGGAGATAGAGGTTACCCAGTCATAGAAGCTTAAGGAACTGGTCATGCCCCATTTCAGCGTTACATTACCGAATTTGGTCAGACCGTTCATTTTGCGGGACCAGTTCACACCTTCATCACCGGTACGGTATTCAATAACATCAATACTTGCGTCGAAACCGCTTACTTCTGAAAAACTTGCCTCGGTAATTCCATCGATCTCGACCTTATAATTATATTTTTTAAACGGATATGCCACGTGTTTAATCCTCCTTTATCTTTCTTTTATGCCTTCCTTATGACTCTTCCATGAACTGGGTGATTCTGAAGATGACGAACTCAGCCGGGCGGCTCGGAGCTACTCCGATCTCGCAGATCAGACGACCATTCAGAATATCACTCTGGGACATCGTATCTCTTCCGATATTTACGAAGAATGCCTGGTCTTCGGTAGTTCCAACCAAAGCACCGCTTCTCCACATATCACGCAGGAATGCACGGATGGTTCTTCCCACTCTTGCCCACAGCATCTCATCGTTCGGCTCAAATACAGCCCAGTTGGTCTGGGATTTGATACTCTCCTCCAGGTAGATGAAGAGACGGCGAACGTTGACATATTTCCAGAGACTGTTGCTGGAGCAGGTTCTTGCGCCCCATACACGGATGCCCTGTCCCGGAAGTGCTCTGATCAGGTTCACACCTGCCGGATTCAGGATATCCTGCTCAGCCTTGTTGTACAGGCAGGAAAGTCCGATGCAGTTATAAACTACTTCGTTTGCCGGAGCTTTGTGAACGCCTCTCTCCACATCACTTCTTGCATAGATACCGCATACAGCTCCTGAAGGCGGAATGTAAGCCGGTCTCTTGTTAAGCACGTCGTAGATCTGAATCCACGGATGATACATTGCTGCATAATCAGAATCAATCTTCTCTTTATGAGCCAGTACATCCTGAGGTTTGGTCAGATTCTGCGGAACATCCAGTACTGCGAAGGATGCACCGGTATTTGCGCAGTGTGCAGTCAGTGCCAGCTGAACCGCCGGACTGGTCACACCAGGAATTGCCATAATACTTACATTATTAAGCTCTTTGAAGGCTGCAAGACCGGTTCTCTTTCCAGGACCTCCGTCCACGCCGAGGAATACATCATCCGTGATTGCTTTCTTGCCGCCGTCACTTCCACCTGCCAGGAAGACGATTGCTTTGTCAGCATCTGCTGCTGCGCCAAATACAGACAGCGGATTGATGGCCTCTTTGATCTCCTCTGCAGATACATCTACCAGATCGGATTTGGAAAGCACTTTGCTGATGAAGGAAGCAGCATCTGCATTCAGAGAAACGCCCTCATAGATCTCTACCTGATCTCTGTAAGACACTTCCATGTTCATCTCACAGGTAGAAAGAACCTTTCTCGGAACCGGGGACTTGTCCACCAGGTCTTCTTTTACCGGCAGTGCCAGAGTAATGGTATTTCCCTGTACCATGGCAATCTTGTTATAACCAACTGCCTTGCCATTATTGCGGATTACAACCGTATCGCCCTCTGCGAAAATAGAACCATTTGCTACAGTATAAACCTTTGCTGCCGGGTCCTCACCGGTTGCCTCAAGAACAGCGGTCTTGCCTTTGGTAGCTGCCACTGCAGTTACTTTAATCTCATTGCCCCATTTTCCAGGATTCTTTGCTTTGATGGTGATACCGCCTGCGGATACGGCTGCGATAGCTGCATCTGCTGCTGCGGTACGCATAACATAGCATCTGGAACCGCCGTTTGCAAAGAACTGCTCTACTGCATATGCCAGATAGCGGTATTCTCCGTAGGTACTCTCCGGCAGATAGCCTCCGAATTTCCGGTTGAAATCAGCAAAGCTTGATACAAATTCCGGAGTTCCGATTACTTTTCCTTTCTCAGCCATTCCGACAAAACCTGCCGTGCTGGTGCTGACACCCTCCATAGGTCTCATTCCTGATTCAAATTCCTCTACATATACTCCTGGGGATAAATATTCTGCCATTCTTTTGTCTGGTCCGAGGCCCTTTTGCCTCGTACCTGTCCTCCTTTCAATGTAATCTATGTTTCACGACCTATGGCACCATAGTTGTCGTGGCGGGTCCGGGATTTACAATTTGTATTACCCCGCCCCAGTTACACATGCATTTGCACGTGTTATTTACTGCTGGTTTTCCTCCCACCAATACGGTCGGAGACCCCGGTGCCCAGGGGGCTGCTGTCACCGGCACACAGGGCATTGGGGTTAAGACTCCAAGCGCCGCCGCTGTTGCCGCTGCCACCTGCGGATTTGCCATGGAAGTGCACATTCCAAAAGGCATGATATTGACCATCGGTTGATTGTCCGTGATGCATGCAGGCGGCATGTTACTGCATTGGACCTTACTTGCCGGAAGTACATTCAGTACAGATGGCGCCATTCCGAAACTGCACATCAGCTGCGCTCCCGATGTTACGATCAAAGACACGTTCGACCTCCTTTCACCTATGATGGTTTTTATATATGAAGTACCATTACTTCCTCAATTAACTGCTCTTCCCCCGGATCTACGGGAATCGCATAGGCTCCTGCCCCGTCTGTGACGGACCGGTATATTCTAGTTATCGGAGCTCCTTCTTTTAATTTCGCCGGAAATGTTCCCACCGGCTCGATCCGGTATTCATTAATTCCTCTTTTTTCCATGGGAATAAATCTTGCTGTCTCGCTTCCGCTTCCTGCCATAAAAGGCTTTCCAATAAGATTTTCCTTTGTAAATCCCTGGAAAAAGATCCATTCCCCGTCCGGCCCCTTCCTGTATTCCCGGAATATAAGACCCGTCGGTCTGGTTCTCGCCGCATACACTTCTGCCGGAAATGCAGTTCTACTGCTTTCTATCTTTCCGGTCAGATATTCATGGGGATATGGATGTCCCCTGCCCGGCTTTCCATAAAGTCTTACATCTGCAACAGGTTCGTCCGGATTCAGCTGTTTTTTTTCTATCAGAACACTGCAGGAATGATAATCCGTACTTTCTATCCGTACTCTTGTCACCGATTCCTGTGGTTCCATAAAAAGATACAATCCTTCGTCTTTTTCTACCGGATGGATTACTCTGCCTTCCACGGAAAACAAAAAACCTTTTTTCCGGATACACTGTCCGGTAAAATCATCCACCAGCCGCAGGGCAAATGCCATTCTCATCTGAATCATATGGGCCTCCTGTTACCGCTGTCTCTGGGAAACATCGAATTCGGCTGCTACCACACGCTTGAAGCTGCGGATTCTTCTGGATGACAGAAGCACCGGAGCCACGCTGAAATAGATTCCCAGCTGATATGGAATGGACAACACCGACCATATCTTCGTCTTTTCCTCATAACTCATCGGCAGCAATGTAATGGATGCGCTGGTTTCATCATTTTCTGCGGTCTCATAGAGAATCGCATGATCCATCAGAACCTGCATGGCCCGTCCAAGAATTCGCTGCTCATTTTCCACATTGGACATCATCTGGGATTTGGTATTCATGTACAATGCGAAAAACAGATTCAGAGGCTTCGGCGGATACTGGGCCTGATTGCCGCGGAGTCTGATCATATCCAGATTCTGATACTCCCGCAATTCCTGAATATCATAGAGATACAGTCCCAGCTGAAAATCTGCATTCTTGTCTGTCGGTGCCGCAAGGGCAATGGATTCCGGCGACTGGATCAGCTCCGGACAGATATTTTCCCGCAAAAGCTTCAGGACCTCATTACTTACGTCCGAAATGATTGAAAAATCTGCCATGTCTTTCCCCTCCTCCCTTATTCATTTTCTACGGTAAGGAACATCAGCTGATCCGGTTCACTCATCTGATAACATAACCGGTATCGGATATTGTCCGCTTCGTATACTTCTTCATAGATGGCTTCCGCCAGATTGATGCCGCCCACTTCCACGTGGCTGCTGTTTCTTGTCACCAGTTCATAGCTGATACTGCTGAATGCTGTTGGAACGGTGAATCGTACCCTCTCAATGGCAACACATTCCTGCAGATTGGTAGCGCCGTTCTCCGGCGTCATCTCATATCCTTCCAGAAACTTTAAATCCAGATCGTTGTCATAAGTAGTCACTGCGGTAATTGTAATTTTACTTTTATCCAGAGTGCTTTCCGGCTGCCATTCCTCATCGCTTAGATAATAGTATGCGTAATAGCGGTTACCTGCCGGAAGGCTCTCCATAAGTTCCTGTTCTTTCGTTTTCTTTTCTGTGGCGGTGCTCCCTGTTTCTGAAGTGGTTCCTTCAGTGGTCCCGGCAGCAGTATCCGTCTCATCCAGCTTACTTTCTTCTGTCTCCGCCAGCGTCTCCCCGTCTTCATCCGGAAGATACCATCCGGTTCCTTCTGCGGAATCTGTACCGGAGAGCTTTAACTCCACCAGGCAGTCTGCTCTCAAAATCACTTTATTTTTCTCATAGAGAAAACTGGTCTCTCCCTCGCTGTAATAGACAATGGGTGTCTCTTTCAACATCACTTCCGCATCTTCCAGCGAGAGGCCCAGAAGAGATTCATACTGAATATGATCCCTGGCAAACTGTCCTTCGAAGAGTTCTCTTCCGGAAGAAGCATACCGAATGCCTTTTCCCTGCTCCCGGCCCATATAGAACTCTCCCTCGTATTTCTTAATGCCGGAATCGTAATAGCTGGTTCCCTGTCCATGGTAGGCACCGCTCTGGAAGTTTCCTTCATAGATCATGATGCCTTGTTCATTGTAGAGTACCCCTTCCCCGTTAAAGGCTCCGTTTTCAAAAGCGCCTTCATACTGCACGGTTTTGTCCGGATAATACAGGATGCCGTCACCGGAAAACTGATTGTCTGCGAATTTTCCGGTATACTGCGGATTGCCGTCTGCGTTATACAAAGTTCCGGTTCCACTGAATTTATTGTTTTCAAAAGAACCTTCATAAATTTTCAGTCCGTCCTGGTTCCATAAAGTTCCACTTCCACTGCACACACCAGCTTTGATGTCTCCTGTATAGACCACTTCCCCATTGGCTGCCCGAATGTTTGCTTTTCCTGTATAATCTCCTAAATCCATATCATCATAGTCATAATAGACGGTAGTGATAAGGTTTGAAGTAGCAGTGGTATCAGATACCGGCGCTGCAATCCAGTTGAAGTAGATAAAGACTGCCGCGCATCCTGCCAGTATCAGAAAGTAGACCAGCATCTTGGAGATCCAGAACCGCCCGACGGTAAAGTAATCTTCCGGGGATTTTGCCTCCCCGTTTAAGATCTTCCGTACCTTGGCATTGATCGGTGCTACCAGTCTGGAGGTAATAATATTGACATTGAAAATCTGCTGTACCCGGCGAACCACTCTCTGGAAGGGATTCATAACTGCCGTACGCAGTCTCAAGAACGCCTTTCCGAGAAGCTGAAAAGCATAAGATCCTTTCATGCCGCGGAATATCTGCATAATTAGATTTCCCATTCTGCCTTCTCCTCCATCCGGTTACTTAGTTTTTCTTCTGCAAATCCTCGCATCGGAAAATGTAATACTTCGCTGCCATATCTTTTGGATTTTCCCTCAAGACACAGGCAAGCAGGTTCTTTGCCTCGTAATAGAAGCCTTTTTCGTAGAGTTCCATGGCCTTGTCAAAGGCGTGCTGCGTCTGTTTTACCAGCCGGATCTCTTCTCCGCTTCTGTCGTCATAAATATCATAAAGTCCTATTACCAGACTGCCGTCTTCCAGACGTCCAATATAACGGCCTGCATAGGAATCTTTGTTTGCCATTCGCTCATAGGCTGCTTCCGTAATGAGCAGACGGCTTCCCATGCTCCGTAAGAATTTTCCATTGCTTAACAGCTGCTCAAATTCCGGTGCAATCACTGCCGGGATATACCGTTCCTCATCTCCACAGATACCAAAATATACTTCCGTCTGATCCATGACAAAGACAACGTTCAACTGTTCTTCCGGTCCATAGAGGCGGTTATCCGCGTCCATCCTTGCCAGGATTGTCAGCGCGGTTACTGCTGCGGAATCCGCTCCGTTCTGGCACACCAGCATCATGCTCTGCAGGTTGGCATCATCCACAATGGAAATAATATTATTCTGCTGGGCAAACCGGTTGACTGTATTGAAGAACCGGTTCATAAGAGCCTCTGTCTGATTCAACGGAAGGGAGTCTTCCAGGTAAAGCCGTACATTCAGCACGGCGAAATTGCCTTTGACATTGCTTCCGAGGGTTAGAGATCCCAAATTATCTTTTCCAAGAAGACCGATGATACTGGGCGGTACGAACCGGTAATAAGTTTCACTCATACGCTCCAGATTGAGAATCTGTACGTCAATATCATCTGCCATCTTATTAAATACCTGTGCAATTCCTGTCAGTTCATCCTCCGATGTACTGGTAATCCGAATGCTCCGGTCTCCGTCTGCAAAAAGCTGCATTTCCCGCTTCATCTCTCCTAACGGGAACAGAATCTGATAGAACAGCAGCATCATGAGTACCATGACAATCAGCAGGAATGCCACACTCACTATAGTGAAATCTTTAATGTAGGTGGCGGTATAAGCCGCAATGTTGGCAACATAGATACCTGTTTCCAGCAGGTAGACGGTCTCACCGGAAAGTCCTCCCACCGGGGTAATACATACCATACGCTCTCCCAGCTGATCATGAATGGTTCCCGTAACCGATTCTCCGGTCAACGCTGCTCTCCGGTAGAGCTGTTCCGCCGGAAGATTCATCAGAATCTCACAGGGATAAAAACATGGGCTGTTTTTGTCAACACCAATATATAATTCTCCGTTTTCATAGTAAATCACTCTGGTATAGAGTTCACGGGTTGCCAGCTGCTGGCTCAAATAGGAATAAGCTTCCCCTGAATAATCGTAAGGATATTCAATCTCGTTAAAGGACTCCTGTCCGAACAGAGCCGCCAGCATGTTGCCCTCGTCAACAGTCTGTTTTACAAAGTTCTCATCAATAGCGCCCTTGTAATACTGGAAGGAAACTGCTCCAAATAGCGCCATGGTGATGAAAAGAAGCGGGATCGTCGCACTTAACAGCCGTTCCATAATGGTATGTCCGCCCCGGATAGCGCTTGTGAAAACCACCGCAAACCCAAAGATCACCAGAATTACCGCCGCATAGACTGCCCACTGGCGGAGGATTTCCAGGATCATGGCCGGAATACCATACCGGAAAGCACTGATCACATGGCCGTTTCCATCCTGGCAGACCAGAAAATGAAATCCGTCATCCTGCCCACTGTTCACCAATGCAGTAAAGGTGTTAAGTCCCGACATGGACATGAGCACCACATCTCCCGGTGTGTACAGATTGGAGCCGCCAAAAGGACTGCTGCCGCTTAACACGGTTTCCTCCGATCCATCCTCCAGATTGAGCCTTATGATATTTCCTGTCTCATACTCTCCAAAATAGACATAACCGCTTTCCGCATAGGAGATGAAGGAAGGATACATAAGCGTGTCCACCGTCCGGGCCGGATACACTTCATATACCCGTTCCTCGCTGGCACAGTAGATCTTACCGGAATCGGAAATATAGACCAGGTTTGTGCCGTTTCCAATCGCTTTATAAATTCCTTCTCCCGTTCTCATGGGATAGGTTCTTTCGTTTTTCAGTGACAGAGTATCTTCCAGCACGGAACCAAATTCATAATTTTTTCTAATCGCTTTGGTTTCTTTTTCATCGGTTCCGATAACGGTGATGGTACTGCCGGATGCATTGACCCATCCATAACGGATTCCGTCTTCATTATCCAGTGAAAAAATCTTTCTCTGCCGTCCGTACAGACGGTCGAAATCGATGACCATCAGCTCCTGTCCCAGAACCGTTCCGTCATACCGGTCAACTTTATCCCGCAGGACATAGACATATTTTTCCCCGGCGGTCACTCCCAGAATCTGATACATGGCATCTTTGCGTTCCGTGCGGAATTTTAAATGCCCGTTAATTGTTCCATTTTGCTTCAGTCTGGCGATGACGGTACTGTTCCCATCATTCCATGCAGCAATGGTTCCTCCGTTTTGTGCCGTACAGAAGGTCAGAATCGAATCCATGGATACAGTACTTCTTCCAATTCCCCGATACCCGGCCACCACTCCGGCAATTATCAGTGCGA
Source organism: Hominiventricola filiformis (assembly GCF_020686965.1). NCBI lineage: Bacteria > Bacillati > Bacillota > Clostridia > Lachnospirales > Lachnospiraceae > Hominiventricola > Hominiventricola filiformis. Next base: position 96,646 of record NZ_JAJEPS010000004.1, read on the forward strand.
TCAGCAATATAGTCCTGAATACTTTTTTCATAAGTACAACACTCCTTTTATTCCCCATCGCCCAAATAGACATTGCCGATGTATTCAATACCGTTATAACTTACATTACTCTCATATGCCTTCCGGACTTTCCAGCGGGTTCTGATCTGTCCTCCCGCATAAATGAGGGTAACCAGCACCAGAATCGTCAGAAACGCTGTCATGGCATTTCTGAACAGGAAATTCCGGACTCTGCGGAAGCGGCTCCGAAACCACCAGAGAATTCCTCTCATCTCCACAGGCTTATCCGCCATGCTGCGGATTGTGGCGATAATGGAACCAAAGGAAGTGAATCCGGTCGTCCGCATTTTCATATCAAACAGCCGTAAATCTCCGGGATAACCATCCCTTGATTCATAACGTCCCTTATAGTTCAGTTCCAGAATGCCAAATGCCTTTTCCGCTGCTGCGAGAAAATACTCCGCCTCTTCTGTTCCTTCTTTCAGTTCTGCGAAATCCATAAAATAATTAAACTGAATTCCGCCGTCCCTTGTAATATTAATATTTCTGTCATGAAGAAGCAGGATTCCCAGATCAGCGTCTGCCCCGGATTCCGCACAGGCTGCAATAAGGTTTAATGCTGCCCTCTTACACTGTACAAACTCTGCCAGATACACTCCGCCCAGAAGGGACAGGAGATTTTCGTGATAATAGCGGAACACCAGATTCAGCCTGCTCTCATAGACAAAGGATCCTAAAAAATCCTGATTGGAGAAGAACAGACGTCCTGTATTCAGTTTTTCCGTCACCGTCTTTCTGACAGCTGCATCGCGAATGGCAATCACGGTATAGAACACTCCCGTCTCTCCGGAAAGGTCCGTACATACGTAGATATCATTCACCTGATTCTGAAGAACGGTTCTCACCGTCTCCAGCTCCATACCCAATGCTGGAATCATCTGTTCTCACCTGCTTCTTTCGTTATTCTTCCGTCTTCTTCTGCGACACAATCATAAATGCATGTGTAAATATCTCCGGATGTGCCAGTGCTTCCACTTTGATCTCATAGACACCTTCCTGGGCGGGAGCGGTATAGACACCGTTGTTGTCTATCTTGCCGCCTTCCGGATCAAGCAGCGTATAAGTTAAGGTCTCCTCCGGCATATTGATAAATACCGGATTGATGTGAACACTGCTCTTCGGTGAAAGAACCATGGTATCCGGCTGTATCATAATGCAGCCCTTCTGGTCTTTCTGACTGTAAACTCTCTGCTCCAGGTCCTCCGGCTTATACGCATACCAGCGGATCCGAAGTCCGATCTTTCCCATTTTGCTTCTGGGCCGCACACCTACGATAAAGGTTCCTCTCTCCGGCAAAATCTTGATTGCCTGATCCAGTTCAAATACCTTTTCATCCGTCACCGTACTGTCTGAAGCAAAGATACTTCCGTCTCCCAGAATAATAGACTCCCGGTCACTGCTGCTGATATTGTCCCGGCTGATATATTCCACACCGATCTCCACACATACAGGACCGTTTCCCAGTCCATGCATAATCTCATCGGAAAAATATACTTTTCCCATCTCTCCGCCATTTCCAAGAGACATCTCGAAGACGCCGCTGGAATTGACACGCCGTTCTTTCTCTGAATGATAGCTTCCCTGTTCCTGTATCCGGACTTCCGATACCGGAAGCTGTCCCTGACAGGAAGATTCCGGAACCAGATATTCATGAAGCTGCTCAAGAATCATCAGCTGCTCAGCGCTGCTCACATACTGGTCAAAGGGCGGTCTTCCCACCTCATCAATCATGGAATGATGATCAGACCGAATCAGATGAATCTCCGCAATGAACAGCTTTTCATCATAGGTACGATCCAGATCCACATCCAGGGTTCCCTGATAACTGGTCTTTCTTACATGTTCCAGAACCGAATCCTGCACCGGAGTCACTTTCATGCTTTGAGCTTCCGCCGATTCCTCCGATCCGGTTCCCACAACCTGGATATCCTGAAAATCAAGCAGCAGTTCCTCTCCACTGAAAATGTAATCTTCCGGCCGGAAGGACTGTTCCAGAATGACTTTCTTTCCATATTCCAGGCTGACATTTTCTGCCCGGATCACTGTCTGTTCCGGTTTCATCCGGTCTGCCGTTACCTTGCAGGAAAAAGAAAATACAGAAGGCGTATGACTGATTTTCCTGATCTCTGTCCTGCCCTTCAACACGGTCTGCGGAGTGATAAAAGCAGGCAGATACTGGATCACCTGAATGTCCTGATCCTGATAGAGCACCGCTGAAGTCAGATAACGGTCCTCCGTCTTCGTATCTCTGATACAGTCTTTTCTGTCAAGCAGATACAAACGGTACTGCTCTTTCGTACTGTTGTACTTTCTTCCGTCTTCTTCTGTATCCATCACTGCATAGACCGGTTCGGTTCCCTTTTCCTCATAGGCAATTCCCAGACAGATCGTATCGGTCTTTAGACTGCTGTATCCTTCAATCGTGGATAATTTCAGCACCTGCGTCCTTGGAACCACAATCTCCCTTCCCGCTGCATCAAGGGCCATACCGGACTGCAGAATGATGGAAGAGTCATCAGCTGCCACCACATCCAGTCCATAGACGATGCCGACTCCATGCAGAACCCGGTTGATCAGTCTTCTTTTGTTATTTATGTAATCCTGCTCATTCTGAAAATCCTTTGATGTCAGCAGTTTTCCATAATAATAATTGTTCCGTTCAAAGGAATAATACTTTCGGTTCATCATTCTGCTCTTTCGTCCTCTCTTTTCTTTCTGGATCTGCGCAGCAGCAGGATTCCGATCCCGGCCAGCACGACTGCTGTACTATAGGCAACCGCAAGCCACGGGAATGCTTTCTTTCCTTCGCTGTACTCTGTAGGTGCCGCAATGGCATATACACTTAAATGGTTTGTTTTAATGTAGGCCTCTCCTCCGGATCTTCTGGTCTCAAACGTTTCCACAGAACCATCTTCCTGTAAACAGACTACCTGAACAATACTGTTCTCATAGGCTGCCGGAATGGGAAGTCCGATCTCTATCTCTCCATCCGGCTGAATCTCCTGTCCATCCGAAAGAAGCGTTACATTGTAAGCTGCCACCAGTCCGTAATTTTCATTGATGATCTGCTTTACCATACGCTCGGAAGCATCTGTCGTTCCCGTCTGTTCCACCAGAAGCTGTACATTTTCCGGAAGTACCTCTTCATCTGTTGAGACCACCACTCCATAAACAGCATTCTTCAATACTACATCTGTAAAGCTGGGACCTGCCTGTGCATTGGAAAAATTCCGTCTGCTCTGAAGTCTTCCCGTTCCGCTGTTATCCTGCGGGGTCTCTTCTTCCTCGATTTCTTCTACTACAACCGGCTCCCTCACCGTATAGCCGGCAGTCAGAACCTTACTGTCCGCCATCTGATTTTTTACTGCAATGACCTTGAACGTCACTGCCTTTTCCACGCTGATCGGACCTGTATAAAGAGTAAGACCTGTCTTTTCATCCGGATTGGGATCCATTCCGTCTGTCCGGTAATAGATGGAAGCACCATCTGTCTCCGTGCTGAAGGTGATCTCCGTTCCCATCTCCAGTTCCCCGCTGGCGAAATTCGCAGTCGGAGCTGCCACCTGATCGGCAAAGCCATAGGTAAACGTGCTGATTTCGGACTGTTCATAGTCATCTGCAACCGCTACTGCTTTAATTATCACGGATTCTTTGATGGAAATTGCTTTCTTATAAAGATTGCTTGCCGTTGTCGGATCCGTTCCATCTGTCGTATAGAAGATTCTTCCGGTCTCTGCGGTAAGCTCCACCGCACCTTCTTCCGTGAAAATTGCTCCATCCGGTACGGATGCGGACGGTGCTGCCAGCCTGTCCATAATTGTGTAAGTAAAGGTAGCTGCTGATACTGCTTTGTCAGTGCCGTCTGCTATGGCAATGGCTTTGACAATCACATTTTCACCCGGTGTTCCGGTGATCGTCACTGCGCTTCCTGCGGAACTGCTCTCGCTGGGAGTTGAACCATCTGTCGTGTAATGGATCGCTGCCCCTGACACGTCGGAACTTAAGTGAATGATCTCTCCGTTCTTTACAATGCTTCCAGTCTCTTTATCTGCGAAGATACCGCCCTCATAACTACTGATACTGTAACTGTAATAACCAACCTCACTGTCACTGTATCCGGTCTTTGCCGCATAGGCACGGACACTCACTACATCTCCGGCCTTACCGCTGATGATCACACGGTCACCTACCAGTACTTTCTGGTTATCCGTTTTCTTGGGATCGCTTCCGTCTACCGTGTAGTAGATCGTCGCATCCTTCTCCGCCTCCAGACCGATCACCGTTCCAGACGCTACTACCGATCCTGTATCAATGGATGGTGTCGGTGTGGAAAGTTTTTCTGATACTTCATAGGTTAAAGTAACAATCTGACTCTCCATGCCATCTTTTACCGCATAAGCTTTGATGGTCGTCTTCTTTGTAATCGTAAACGGGTTGTCGCTGTCAAATACATTGCTTTCTTCTGTCGGATCTTTCGGTGTATCTCCTCCGTAAGCAATCTCATAGTAGATCACCGCATCTTTCGTTGCAGTCTTCAGAGTCACCTGCGTATTCTCTGTCACCGCACCTCCTGACGGAGTTGCGTAAGGAGAAGAAACTGCTGACGGATATGCGAACACCAGCCTGGAAATCGCACTGCTTGCCAGTCCTTCTTTATAAGCCACTGCTGTGATCGTAAACAGGGAAGAGTCACCGATTGCCGGTACCGTAATGCCTTCTGAGCCATTATACTTTCTGGTCGCACTGTTCTTTGGCTCCAGTGCTGTCTCATCAAATACCGGTTCAGAGCCATCCGTCGTATAGAAAATCGTCACACCTTCCGTTGCGGAATATAGCCGAATCTTTGTACCAATCTCTACGATGGTACGGTTTTCCGAATCCGTAGATGGAACAGAAGTGACCGATTCCACTACCGGCTGATCTGTTACCTTATATACAAATCTGGTCAGTTCACTGTCTTTCATGGTCCGCACCAGCTCACCATACTGACTGGTCAGGCTGCATGCAATGGCCGTGATCGTAAGAGAACTTCCATAGTCCGCAATATCATCTGTAATCTCTATGGGTGCATCTTTGAACTCATAGGTATCTTTTCCCATCACCACTTCCGTACCATTCAGAGACACTACCGGAGCACTTCCATTGACCGTGTAGAAAATCCGGCTCCCCTCTGTGCTGCAGTACAGGCTGATGGAATCCCCCATGGAAATACTCTCTCCATCCTTCGGATTCGCCGTCGGTATTTTCACCTGACTTCTCAAAGAGAAAGAATAGGTAAAACGGTCAGCTGATCCGATCGTTTTTCCATTCGTCAATGCCTGTGCATTGATAATCAGGTAGTTGGATGTATAGATGCTCTCATCTACCGTAATCTTGTCTTCGTAAAGTCGGGTATCCTCCCCGCATTCATACCAGAGTCCGTTCAGCTTCACATAGCGCTTGCCATCATAGGTAATACTTTTTAACTCCGTCCCTTTATATTTTCCTTCCAACGTCTGTCGGGCTTCATAAGATACTTTTGTGAATGTCGGTTCTGATTGATTAACTGTATAAAAAATCAGTGCATCTTCTTCTTCTGTTGTTAGTTTAATCAGCTCAATTTTATCACCATAATCAACTCCGCCTTCCACTTCCTGATCTCCGGCATATGCAGTTGCCTTTACTCTCCCTGAAGTATCTTCTATGTACTGCAGTTCATATTCCTGCGGGATACTTCCTGTATATCCTTTCGTCCCGTCCTCATCCTTCGGAATTACCCGAACATACAGATATTTCTTTCCCTCCAGAGATACCGGACTGCCTGTCCAGGTCATCCATCGATCTACAGACACCAGCTTTTTATCACTGAGATAATATTGAAGTGTAACTGATCCTGTCTCCACCTGTTCTGCAAGTATCAGGTCAACAATCTGATCTGCCTTTTCTACTTTCTGATCCACTGTTTTACCGCTTTCCAGCGTAACAGAAGGCGGATTCAGTTTCTTATATGAGAAAGAAACCGCATCCTTATTTACGATTTTCCCCTCTTCCAGCTTCCAGGCATATACGGTTTCCCCTGTTTTTATAAGCTTGTCATGGGAAATCTCTATACCGTCCTCATAAAGTTTTACCGTATCATTGCACTGATACCATACTTTATTTACGCGCACATATCTTTTTCCTTCATATTCCACACTTGCAGGTATTTTTTCACCTGCCAGACTGTTCAGCTTTGCTATCATCCCGGAACTCTGCCCCGCAATGAAGGGCTCTGCCACTTCTGTAAAGGAGTAAAATGCTAACGCATGATCACCAATTCCTTTCAGTTTTACCGTATCGAAAAGTTTTGCTCCTTTTACATTCGTATCGGTCTCTACCGATGCAGCCACCGGAGTCGGTTTTTCTGCAATATAACTGATATGGTAACCCCGGACAGCACTTGCCACTTTTGTGGAATCACTTTTACCTGAATTTGCCCTGACATACAGATAATAGTTTTGTCTCGGTGAGAATGGTTTTTTCCAGGTTTCCCACTTCACACCGGAAAAATTGGTAATGGCACTTCCCGAAAGGTAATACTGCCATTCTACGTTTTTACTGCCATCTTTTAACGTAATCATATCTTCACTGGAAATCACCTTATCTGCTGACAGGCTCTCTCCATTCTCAAGATATGCTTTCGGAGCAGTCAGTTTCTGAAAACGAATGAGCTGGTTCTCTCCCGGAAGTTTTCCCTCTGCCACCGCCTGTACAGAAATCGTTACAGTTCCATCCTCTTTATAGGAAACTGAAATCGGTGAAAGAGAATTATATTCCTGCACGCTGTCACTGCACTCATACCAGAGTTTGTTGATGCGGATATACTTCTTTTGCTGATATTCTGTAATTGTTCCGGTTGAATCTGCAGCAGCCTGTTCAAGTTCTGTGCGCTTACTGGTCGTAAGCATTGCCTTTCCCGTGATCGGTGCTGTTTCATCCATCGTATAGAGCAGTGTTTCACCCTTTTCTCCCGAAAGCGTCAACGTATCTGCCAAAGTTGCCCCCTCTGTGACTGGGACATTTTCGATTTCTGCTGTCACTTTTCCGGCTGTTTCTGTCTTATAATTCAACTCATAGCATACCGGCTCACTGCTTGAAAAATGATACACTGTTGTATTCTGCTTTTCCGGCACAACTGCTTTTACGTAAAGATATTTTTTTCCATTCAGGGAAACAGGAGTATCCTGCTCCCATCCCTTCCACTGTACATTCGCATAAGAAAGCAGTTCACTATCAGAGAGATAATACTGATACTTAATATTATTTTTTATAGATCCATAATCTGATACTGCATCTTTATCATCCGGTTTCGGATTCTGAGCCGTCATACTCACAAGCACATCATCTTTATAAAGCTCTGTCGCACCCGTAGTCTGCAGCTCGGTTCCACTCTCCAGAGTCAATGATGGAGCTTTCAGCTGAAGGGCTGGACCGGAAAAATTGTAACTGTAACAACAGTAAGTAACTTCATCATAGTCACGACGCAGATATTTATCTTCCTTCGATGAGTAAAGTCTGAAATAATGGTCAATCGGAGTCAGTGTCAGTACATCAATTCTCACAATGTCATGGCCGTCCTTCCGTAATGGAATTTTCTCATCCGAAGAATATTCTTCCGCCCCCTGCTGATTCATATATTCAGCAATATATGTATTAAACGCACTTCCGAATCCGTCTTCCGATGTAGCAAGCATCTTGTCTGAAACAGTTTCCTTTGCATGAGCAGCTTTATAAGCCTTCCGGACTTCTGATTCAAAATCTGTAAATGCATAGGGCTCGGATTTTTCTGTGATCAGTTTATAATAGGTAACTGCTGATTTTCTGCTGATATAATGGGAATATTCGGTGTATGTTCTATCAGAGGGATATGTAATCGTTCCTCTTTCATAATCCGCATGCGGATTTAATTCCTTCATGGTTACCGTAGAGTCTGTATGATACAGCCCATCTACGGTATAAGCCTGCACACCGTTTTCATCCGCTTTTTTCTTCAGCGTGTATGAATGATCATCGATGCTGATTTTTTCTGCATCCACCTTCTGCTCTACCCGATATCCTGCAATATGGATACCGTTCCAAAAGTCGTCCTCATCCCAGTAGACCATTCCTTTTTTTCCGGATGGATTGTCTGCCAAAGTCTCCTGTGGAAATACCGCCCAGATATTCACGAGCAGCACTGCCGTCAGCACTGCGCTGAAAAGGATTCTTCGCCATATGAAATTGTATCTGTGATGGTTCTGTCTTTTCATACACATGCTCCTTCTTGTAAAAAAGAGTATCATACTTTCGGGCAGTGCTCATTACTCGTTCGGGTAGTCTTTACCTGTCCCTTTTCATTTTTTTCCATTTTCTTGAAATATAATAACCAAGTCCTGCGATCACAGTCACCGCTGCTGCCGCTTCCAGTATAAGCAGATAAGAAACTGTCCAGCCGTCGGATGCCACTTCTTCCAGACCTACCAGTGCATAGTGGCTGAAATGATCGGTCTTCGCATAGGCCATGCCATCCTGTCTGCGGGTCTCTTTCTTCGTGATCTTATTATTTTTATCAATATAAACAATGGTCACTGCTGCATTTTCATAAGCTTCCGGTATTGGCATTCCAATCTCCACCTCGCCCTGGGGCTGTGCAATGGTACTGCCCCGCATCAGATACATATTATAGGAACTGATAATCGTATAATCATCTCCGAACAGCTGCCGCACATTGGCAAGGGCTTCCTGTCCATACTCCTGTTTTTCCGTTACCAGAACCGCATCACTGGGGATGGATTCCCAGGTAGAAGAAACCACCGTATTGCAGTCCCGTTCCCTGAGCACCCTGCTCTGATAGGAAGTGCTCTGCTGCTGTTCCTCTGTTCTTGTCAGTCCGCTGCTGTCGGTATCCTTCAGCTGCTGCTCTTCCAGAAGCGCCTCTTCCGCTTTTTTCTGTTCCACTGCAGGTATCGTATCGACCTGGTAGTACAGTTCGGTTACAGCAGAAAGCTGCATATCTTCCCGGTATGCTGCCGCCAGAATCGTGACAGTCCGGTTCACGGTAATCCCATCTTCTGTATATAACGTCATGGAATCCAGATTGTCCCGGGTGGGTTCCGTTCCATCGGTGGAATAATAAATCTCCGCACCGGACGTATCCGTATGGAGCGCCACAACCGTTCCCGGCTCCAGCACGGTGCCGGTATCATGGGATGCCGTCGGCTTCTCTGCCTTCAGCGCCGCCGTGTACTGGAAGGATGCCACCTCACTGACCTCGCCGTCTGCAGATACCGCAATCGCTTTCAGATTGGTGGTCTTATTGATCAGGATCGGCTCCTTATAAAGACTGGAACCCTCCGTCGGCGTCACGCCATCCGTCGTATAATAGATTTTCTCCGCAGAAGAATTCAGTTCCACTCTTGTCGCCACTGTCAGCGTACCGCCGGATGGTGATGCTGTCGGTGCAGACGGCTTCTCCTTAATCTTGTAGGTAAATGTACATACGGTTCCTGCATCTCCGTCCACAACAGCCACCGCCTTAATCATAAAGCTGCTTCCGGATGTTCCATCCACTGTCACAACAGTACCTTTGATTCCGTTGTCTGCCGGAGAAGAGCCATCCGTCGTATAGCGGATCTCAGCATCTGTTACATCTGTCATCAGATTGATCTTGGAACCGATGGACACCAGTGTTCCATTCGGCACATCTGCCGTCACGCCTCCTGCGCTCTGACTGATCTGATAAGTAAATGTCACTACCTCGCTGACCGATTTTCCATCTTTTCGCGCACAGGCTTTTACAGTAACCGTACTTCCTGCAGCACCGTCCAGAATCAGTTCACTTCCGGATATGACAGATGCATTGCTCTGGTCCGAAGGATCACTTCCATCCATGGTGTAATAAATGGATGCCCTGTCAGCTGCTTTCAGTTTCAGTCTGGTTCCTCTTGATACCATGGCACCGCTGTCGATGGATGCCGTCGGTGCGGACAGCTGCTCTCTGGAATTATAAGTCAGTGTCAGAATACCGCTCTTCACCCCATCCTTTACCGCGATTGCCTTGATCACCGTCGCTCCATTAATGATAATCGGCTGGGTCGCATCAAAGACGGAACTGGAGATCGTCGGATCTTCAGGTGTGGTTCCATCTCTGGATACTGTGTAGTAAATTTCCGCACCTTCCGTTTTGTTCTTCAGGATGACCGCTGTTCCCATATCCACATCACCGGATGGAATATTGGCATAAGGTATCCCCACATCAGAAGGAAAACTGTAGGTATATTTTGCTTCCGGACTGTTGGCCAGCTCCGGATGTACTGCAATTGCCCTCACGGTAAAGTAGCCATTTCCGGAAGGCGGTGCCATGATTCCCTGTCCTGCATCATAGAGAAGCGTACTGCCCTCCGGTGCAAATGTACCATCCTCTGACTTTGTCACCGACGGTACTGATCCATCAGCGGTATAGTAAATGGAAGCAGCCTTTGTCGGTGTGGATAAAAGAATCTTATCTCCCGGTCTAATCACGGTTGGTTCTTGATCAGAGGTAGATGGTGTAGCTGTCGGTGCCACTGTCTGCTCCTGATCCGCAATGGTATAAATAAACCTTACCGTTTCGCTGTCTTTCAGCTCTTTTCGTCCGGTTCCGTCCGTACTCCATTTCACAGCTTTCATCCGGATCACAAACTGATTGCCATAATCTCCTGTTACTTCAATTCCATTTTTATCATCATAGCGGCGGGTTTCTCCTTCTTCATGATCCAGCACTTCCGTGCTTCCGTCACCGATAATGTAATAGAGCTCCGCACCTGATGTCAGTGACTGGAAAGAAAGACTTGCCCCTTTCTGGACTTTCGTACTGTCTTTGTCTTCTCCTCCCGGGAAATGAAGCGTATCCATAGTTGCTTCCGGTGCAGGAGTCTGTCCCATGGGTGATACCTGATATGCATATGTAATGGTTTCTCCAGGTTCTCCTCCACTTCCAAGAACAGCCGTATGAATATACTGTGCCTTCGTACTGGATCTATCATTATATAAGCTGATAGAATCCGTATATACCTGAACATTTTCATCTGTCCGGTACCAACGGCTTCCTACTTTAAAGTAACCATTTTCTCCGTCAGTCAATCCGGAAAGATTCTCTGTCACACGGGTAAAGGAAAATTTATCCTCCAGACGGTCACTGATCAGGTACAGGATTCTCGCTCCCTCTTCCTGGGCATTCAAATAGATCGGCGCACTGGAAGAAATCGTGGATGCCGCAGATGTATCTTCGATACTTTCCACACTTACTGTTCGCGGAGAAATGGTAACCGTTCCAGCTGCATCTTCAAAAGTATAATGATACGTTTTTATTTCCTGATATTTTCCATTTCCGTTATTGATCCGGGCATAGATATAATATTCATCCGCACCAGCAGGTCGATTGATTGTTACAGGTGTATCCGTATACGCTTTCCATTCATCTGCCATATGCAGGTTATCTCCGGTCAATGAAGAAACGGAAGTCAGATATTGAAGATGTGTCATCCCCAGTGCTTCTGATTCAGTCATTGTAAACGCAAACCGGAATCTGTCACCAGATGCCACTCTGTCATTTTCTTCCAGTTTCGTGCCATCATCAAGATACACTGTAATCTCCGCTGTTGCCGCCGGAGCTGTCTGGAAAGAACCGTATTGGTAAACAATCGGTGCATATCCATCTGCACTCACCTTCAGATACAAATACCATGTTCCTGCATTCTCCGGCATCTGAAAACCTGATGTAATATCTGTCCATTCCACAGAAGAAAATGAACCCAGATCCATCACATATCCCAACGCATTCTGCATGGACTGTCCTGCCCGCCAGTTCTCCTTAATCTCCTCTTTCGCAATATAGTACTGATAGCTGCATTTTGTATTTTCTTCCGTCAGACTCATTTTCGCCTGATTTCCATAAATATTGCCATTCTTAAAATCAACAATATTTTCCTTACCACCTTCCTGATAAAAATCAGATACCTGAACCCCTGGTGCAGGAAGCGGAAGATGATCTGTTACTGCAAATTTCTTTGTCTCCTCCTCATAGAATTTCTGTTCATATTGAGGTAATGTACGGATCGATACCTCTGCTGTTTGAAATGGAAATGTCTTTACTGTTTTTCCTTCAATAGTTTCTGCACTGGATTCGGTCCATCCTGACTGTTTTTCATTATAATAATAAAGCGTTAAATCCTTTACATTGTCAAAAATCGTCAGCTGGATCTCATCTTCCAGAGAAGTTTTATTCTTACGCACTACTTTCCAGCCGCCTGCTTCAAAAAACTGAGGTTTCTGGTTGTCCGTCATGAATGGATAACTGTAGGATGTATCCTCTTCTTTCAGATAATGATAATATCCATCTGTAGCATAGAGTTTTATGATCTTATAATATCCACTGCTCCCCAGATTGAGATTCGGCTCCGTGCAATAGTAGATCTGATGATCCTGATCTGTCTGTTCCCTTCTCGCACTGTATGCCATATAGTAACTATAATTACGGCCAGATGCTGCATCTTTGATCTTCGTCTGTACAACTGTCTGAGCGTTCGTGACCGGTGGCGTAATGGAAAATGCATCCTTTTTTACCAGCCATCCAAGGTCAAAGCCTCCTGCCTGATCAGATTCGGACTGATAATAACTGTAGCGTTTCCATTTTTCCCATCCATCTGCAGGCTCTGCTGCCATGCCAGCCAGAACCGTATCGCCCGGATTAGATACTCCAAGATTGGCCACATCCGAAGTACCTGTTACAATCACATGCTGAAGATTTTCCACGGATCCTGTGCCGAGCAGATAATTGCCACCACTCACACTGCCCCGGACATACAGATCGTGAAGCTCCGTTTTCTCTGCATGCCCCACAATTCCACCTGCACGCAGGGAAGCTCCATTGGATGCCAGTCCGGTTGCTGCAACTGCCTTCAGATTCAGCTGCCCGGAGATCTCCTGAATCTTTCCACCATTGCTCTTTCCGGCTATCATACCGACAGATAAACTGTTCGCTACTAAAATAGACGGATTATTCTTGCTGTCTTCGGAAGGTGGATTTTTAGTTTTTCTTTTTGTATAACGATAGGCATCCGCTTCCCGGATTGTCTGGATACCAGACAGCGTAACTTTCTGCCCGTTTACAGAGTTCTTTGCTATAGACTTCTTCAGAACTACGGCAGCATTATCCGCAAGGATCTTTCCTTTCAAAGTACCTAACGGGGCGTTATCCTTTATACTCGTATAGGATCCCTTATCCCATGTTCCGGTCTTTAATGTCCAATCGTCCGATATAGCTTCTATGTAAATCCGCTTGCCAGTTATTGTGTTCTGTAATGTCAGGGTATATTCCGTACTGTCACTTGTCGTCCAGGCCTGGGTGGTCACGGTAGCTTTTAACTCTCCATTTGTAGTTTGGGACTCCCCTTTCAACATGGCATTTTCAGCATAAATATCCGTCGAAAGTTCCTTCGTTGCAGCATAGAGCGTTGTTGCAATTTTTGTCTGGCTGGCTGTAAAAGAAGTCTTCACAGTCCTATGCTTCGTTCCGGATGGCAACTCCGATACTGACAGTGTATAGGATACCTCTTCTGAACCTGATGCTGTAAAAGCAGCATCTGTCGATGTCTGACTTCCCTGCTTCCAGGTTCCGCCAGATGGAAACGCAGTAAGCACTGTCCCCTTTGGAACATTAGCAAGCCTATATACAATCTCCGCTGTTCCGTTGGATGCTGCTGCCACCGCCGGTGCCGATACTGTAAATTGCAGTTCATTTGCTGCAATAGTCTTATTTGTTACCGGAGATGTCCCTTTTTTCCCATTATTATAGACAGATACTTCAGGCACCGATAGGGATAAGGTCTCTGCATTCTCTGATGTTGCGGCAGTTAAATTCCATGCATTCACCAGATCTCCTGCAGATGCAGTTGGGGTAACCTGATAGGTGTATGTCTTTGTCCCGCTTTCTGTAAAAGTAATTGTAGGTGCACCTGAAAGAGCAGTATTTCCATCATACCAGGTTCCATTTAAAAAAATATCAGGAGTACTTAAAGTCACGGTCTGTGCTTTTTTGCTTCTTACTTCAATCGTATAAATAACCGCCGTATTTTTCGCTGTGTACTTTGGTGCTGTAACCTTTAATGAAAGATTTCCGGATAAAATTGCTGTATTTCCAGCCTCCACTGTGCTCGGGGTTGATGCAATAGATGCAAGTACATTTGTCGTTTTTGTACATGCATCTGTTTTAACAGGAGTCGAAGTAATTGTTCCGCCAGGAGTTGTTCCATCTTCACTGGTACCAGAAGTTGAATTCAATAGGTTTGCAGTTGCAGTAATGGATAGCAACGGATCATTTCCTTTCGTAAGTGCTGAAGCATTCGTAAAGGAAATCGTTATGGAAGCACCTGCTTCTAAGCTCTTTACTGTAATCATTCCCTTTGTTTCCGTTGCCCCTGGTGGAAGTGTTCCTGTTCTTTCCATAAGAGGACCATACCAATTCAGTACTAAGTTCGACATCGCCTGCTCTGTAAGATTCGTTATGGTTGCAGTATAGGTAAGACTGCCCGCCTTCGTTCCCGTTACAGCTTCTTTCTGCCCTTCAATTGTGACTTGCAGAACATTACCTGTTGTTCCATTCACCTTTCCATAAGATGTCACTGTTGATGGGGTTCCATCTGGAGACTTCTTTACTTCTGTTGTTTTTGTCGCATTCCCCGTAACCAGTTTCTGCTCACCATTCCCAGTTACCTTTGTCCCACTTGCTGACACCGACAGAGAAGGATTCGTTCCGACAGAAAAACTGTCAGTTCTGGTAAAGGTATACTCTTTACTCACATCCGCATTCAATGTTCCCACAGAAATCGGATTCGTTGAGCCAGAACTATCTGCTACCGTCCATTCGGTTCCTTCATAATTCAGCTTCACATCCTTAAGAGTTGCCCCACTGTTATTTTTTACTGTTACCGTATAAGAAAGGGAACTCTCTGCTGTCCCAATTTCGTCCCGTCCCGTAACCGTTACCTGCAGTTCATTCGTCCCAACTGCAGGTATACTGTCCGTGCTGCTCACCTCTGCCTGTTTGTTTACGGTTGTCGCAAGGTCTGACGTCGTTGCCGTAACCGTCTGTTCCCCCACCATCTCAGAAGCCTTAAAATGCGCCTTGACAGTTGTAGAATCCGCCGTACAGGGACCTTTATAAATAAACGTCGTCGTTGCTTTTTTAGTCGTTACATCCGTTGTCAGAGTAGCATTACTCTGATTCCATGTACCGCCTGTCGTACTGCTTAACGCTGGTGTTACCTGTACTGTGTGCTGCAAATCATTAAGAGAAGTTACCGTAACGTCATACGTAATCGAATATTTATATTCATTTTCACTGTACGCTGCCACCTCATAGACAGGAGCTGATGCTGTAATGCTGAAGCGCTGTCCTACTTCCGCATTCGTTCCTGTTTCCGACACATCTTTCTCATAAAATGCCGGTGTAGGAAGAGAAACTTCTATATTATTAAGCCCGTTAAATTTATAATTCTCTTCTTTCTTATAGAAAACAGACTCTGTAGTAGTCGTAGTAGTAGTCACAACCTGATCTTTATGTTCTGTGCCTTCCTGCGTTACTGTAAGGTCTTTTCCATCCACCAGAACCTGCTCAACCGTTCCGCTTCCAGAAAGCTCACCACAGATAATACCAAAACTGTCTTCTCCGGCTGAATTGGGCGTCTTAGTTGTAACGGTTTCACTTATCACCTGCCATTCCAGTTCCTTGCCAGTCCCATCTACCGTATCCTTATAATTTTTGATCTGATTATATGCAGTCCTATATTCATTCTTTGTATCCAATTCACTGACCAGATCTGAACTTACGTAAGGTTTCGGAGGCTGATCCAATGTTTTCCCACCGGATACCACCCTCTCCACTGGTGTCTGTTCGGAAGACGTCACGCCTGCATCCGATGTTCTTTTATACGTCGCTTCATCATCTGTGATATTCACAATCACATTCCTGACGGTGCCTGTAACCGTTCCAAATAAAACACCCTGTGATGATGTACCTGGTGTAGCATCACTGATCCCCAGTTTTTCAATGGTAATCACATAACCCTTTCCATCAAACGTTCCCGCAAAAGTACCTGTAGATGCTGCCGTGATAGAAGAAATCTTCAAATCCTTGACCAGCTTAAAATTCTTGTCCTTTGTCTGGTCTGCTGTTGCATTTCCAAGTGCAGACAACTGGGCACTATTCTTGATTTCATAATAATGATCCGTACTATCCAGGGTGAAATCCAGGGTTTTGTCTCCCATATGCAGAGGCTCCGCCTGCGCCCCCATTCCATTTCCCAGTATCAGTATCAGCACGGCTGCCACAAGACAGAATAATCCGGCTGCTCCATACCAGATCTGTTTCTTTCCCGTCCATTTTTTCTTAGGTTCTTTGTTTTTCATTTGTTTTGCCTCCGTCCCGTACTGCTCTATAGAAAGGCTTCCAGCAGCTCCCGCTGGGATGTGCTGAAATTTTTACCCTGTTTGCCATATTCATTTTCGATACCACCCAGGAGATGCTTCATCCCCACCGGCACCCCTTCCGACGCTGCCAGCAATGCACCATGCAGTGCCGCATTTTTAATGGATGCACCGGACAGCTCAAAGGCCTGGGCCAGCATCAGCGCATCCACCTCTCCGGCTACCGGTGTATCTTTCGGGAAAATGCTCTCCCACAGTTCTTTTCTGAGTGCCGCATCCGGCATCGGAAAATGCACCATGTAGGAAATTCTTCTGCGGAACGCATCATCAAAATTCTGTAAAAGATTGGTCGCCAGAATCGATACGCCGCTATACTGCTCTATTCTCTGTAAGAGATACGCCGTCTCCGCGTTGGAATACCGGTCCTGGGCATCCGACACGTCGCTTCTCTTCGTGAAAATGGCATCCGCCTCGTCAAAGAGAAGAATGCAGTCGCATTTATCTGCTTCCTCGAAGATCCGTCCGATGTTTTTCTGGGTTTCCCCGATATATTTACTGATCAGCTGGGAGAGATCCACCCGGTAAAGGGGCATTCCCAGTTCATTCGCCATGACCTGCGCCGCCATGGTCTTTCCCGTTCCAGGTGCTCCGTAGAACAGAATGGAGATTCCGTTTCCATAGGAAAATTTCTGTCCGAATCCCCACTGCTCCAGCACCTGCTCCTTTGCGGAAATCATCCTGCAGATCTGCTGAAGCTTCTGATACTGCGCAGCCGGAAGTTTCAGTTCCGCAAAGCTTCTCGTTGCCGGAAGCAGCTGAAGTCTCGTGCCTGCTGCCGGAAGAAGCACCGTATTTTCAATGGTCATGCCGGATTCTGCTTCTGCCCGGATATTTTTCAGATACTGAAGATAGGTTCCTGTCGGAAGCTGTCTCCCTGCAATCTGGGCTTTCTTCATCGTCTCCGGGAGGGTATGCCAGATCTCTCCCAATATATCTTCCGCCATCTGTTCTTTTAACTGCCGGTCCGGACGTTCGGTACTCCTGGTCAGTACTGCTCCTTCTGTCCTCTCCGTCAAAGGCCGGTCCGCATCCCGGATCATCCCGAAAAAGGTAAAGCAGTCTGCCAGATCCTGCAGCAGTCCTTCTCTTTCTTCTTTTCCCATTCGGATACAGAAAAAGCTGTCATACAGTGCCGTGCAGAGAATACAGTCATTTAATTCCCGTCTTCCTCCCTGAAACCGGTCACCATCCATCAGCAAAAGCGTCATTCCTTCTTCCGCCGCCAACTGTTCCATCAGAAAAGTCCTTCCGCTTCCTTTTTCTCCTGTGAGACAAAAGATCAACGATCCTCCCCTTTTTTCTGCCAGACGGAAGATCTTTTTCCCATCCTCCAGAATCGATTCTGTTCCATAAGAATGCTCTTCCCGTGGCAGCACCAGCTTCACGCCTGACGGCAGCTCCGGACTCTTTCCTTCAAGGAAGGAAAACATAACCTCCGCCAGTACGATCCGGCCATCCGCCGGTCGATACCATGTCGGAAGAGAAGCCGTATTTTCCGGCTCCTCCTCATAGATTTCCATATAAAGTTTCCGGAAGGTTTCCGCAGAGATGCTTCCCTCCACCGCACAAAGTCCCCAGGAAGCACATAGAAGTAACTGCTCCATTTCTTCCATATTCAATCGACGGACCGCCTCGGTCCATGGAAAGAACGTTCCTGTATCCTGCCCTTCCTGCATGATTTCACGTAAAACGGCCTGCAGCTGCTCTTTTTTATCAACTGCCTGTCCCTTTGCAAAATCTCTTCCTGCTTTTTTTAATCTGCGGCTCAGAATCTCTGCGTAATTCATATAGCTCTCCTTACAGTCCGGTTATTTTGTACACTCTTTCAACAGCATTTCCTTCATCAGGTCATATCCCATCCCCATCTCCAGAATGGTATCTGCTACGACTCCAGCATCAAAAGGTTCTCCGGATACCCCTATCACGGTCGCCCGATACTGCACCAGCGGCTCCTGCCCTTCTTCTGCCGAACCATAAAAATAATGTCCCACACGACTTGTGCGATTCATAAAATTCACCATTTTTAAAATGCACTGTTCATCCGGATTTTCCAGTTTTACCCTGATCTGACTGTAAAAGATCAGATATCGGGCAAGACTTTTTCCTGTATCATCCAAATCCACCAGCATTCCACTGGCCAGATGAAGATCTTCACTTTCTATATCATCCAGGTCATCCGGCACTTCATCCACGCTGGGCAGACATACTAACAAAGTGGCATCCTCTGCTAACCTTCCGGGCGTCAGCACCTCTGCTGCAAGATCCAGCTCTTCCAATTCTTTTTTTAATTGCTCCAGATCTCGTATTTTCTTCCCGATCGTATCCATGCTTTCCTCCATCACTCCTGCCCAAATGAGGCTGCGATCTTCTTTCTCAGCTCCGCTTTACTTGGCGCATTGATCAATTCCGGCATATCTGCATCCAGTCCTCTTCTTAAGACATTGTGCAGCTGGCTTACATTTCTTCCCTGCCGGACAATGGTCTTAGGATTCACGGTATCAAGCTCCGGCTCATTCTTGAAGCCTCTGGTCTGCGTCCAGATATCCGAATTTCCCACCTCGCTCATACGGTCTATCATCATAATTGCCATGTCATTTCTGGTAGTTTCTTTATTATCTGCAGTTCCTGTCAGTTTGCGTGCAATCCCATAGACCTGTGCCGCACCTCCCCGTGCCAGAGAATATCCTCCGTTGACAATCCCGACTGTCGATGCTGTTCCCAGCAGTGCTGCACCTGCGACTGCCCCAGCTCCGGTCATACATGCGATTTCTCCGGTAAGTTTCGTTCCTGAACTAATCAATCCTACGGTTCCTTTTCCGATCTCTTCCAGCTGATGATATAAAGCTTTTCTCATTTTCTTATGAGATTTATCCAGCTCTCTATACTCTTCCATCAGTTCCAGTGCTTCCATCTGCCGAAGTTTTGATTTATTCTCTTTCATTTTGTTGGGTTGTACGCGTTCTCCCCGTTCCTCTTTTGCCCGGTCTTCCGCAATTTCATTCCGAAGTACTGCCATTCGCTCTCCTATTCCGTACTGGGCCTCCCGGTATCTGGAGTCATTTCTGGAGCGCATCTCATCACTTTTCACGATATGAATTTGGGACGCGCCGTTCTGATTTCCCAAGGCCACCTTCTGAAGCAGAGCTTTTCTTTTTTCGTTTACATCACCGGATCTGCTGCGATACCGTTCTTCCTGCAGTGTGTATGCTTCTGCTGCCGTTTCATCCTTCGTCGCAGCATTCTCATATTTTGCTTTCTTTTTCTGAATTCGGTCAAAAATCTGGTTGCGGTCTCTTCTCATCATCTCTATATGTACACTGGAATCAACCATATCTGTCAGATTCAGTATTATGGCAAGTCCCCCCTGGGTTAAAGAAAGACAGCTTCCCAGAAGAGGCACCAGCGCGGTAAAAACAGAAAGGGTTCCATTGATATCTCCAAACACATCCACAAGCTTATGGAAGATTCCTTTGATATTTTTCCATCTCTGCTGGGCATCCAGCTGAGATCCTTCTGTGGCATTGGCTGCTTTTATCCAGTTGGCTCCTGCTTTCACAAGACTGATTACATGCAGAACTCCGCTGATCAAACTTAATATATTCCCCACGATTCCGTTCGCATCTACAGAGTCTTCTTTATTCAGTCTTGTTTTATTATTTCCCCGTTTTATAAATTTTTCGGCCGTTTCAGCCGCTTCTCCATAATCCTTCTTATCTCCGGCAATTCCACTGGAAGTGGCTGCCGTTTCAGCAATCGCGCTAATGGTTCCATGCCAATCCTTCAGGCGCTCCTTTAAAAACTCTTTGAATGCAGTAAGAGAAAAAGCTTTCCCCAGTTTTTCCTTGGCAATGGATAATCTGTCTTTCTTGTCTGCTTCATAATCTGTACTTTCCGTTGAAGTTGCCGGATCCGCATGTCCGGTAAGATAATCTGCATCTGCATTTGCTCCGCCGTTTAATGTTTTGACCTTTTTAATCAATGTCTCCAACGGAGTTCCCTTTTGTTTCAGGATGTTTTCTTTCTGTTCCCTGACTTTTGCATCTTTTCTGGCCTTATGATCAATGGCATCCTGCGCCCCATCCGCTTTGGAGAGAAACTCCTGTTCCAGTGCCTGATACTCCGCATCCCCCTGAAGATTCATTCCTCTTGCCATCCGCTGCATATTTTCAAACTGTCCTCTGGCATCATCCAGTTTTTCTCTGTCAAGGGCTCCGCCTGCGGATTCCGCATTTCTTGTCAGCTGCGTGACCTGATCCATAATCCGCTTTCTGTAATTTTGATCTGCCGACCGTTCCTTATCCGTGCGTGGAACAGGCGGTCTGTATTCCTGTTTGACAGGTGCTGCTGTTTTCTTTGATGGTTTTCCAAATAATTTTCTTAATAACCCCGGCATCTGCTACTCCTCCTGTTCTTCCATCAGATAATAATAAGGTCCAAAATCACTGGCAATCATCTGCTTCCCGGTCTTCGCAAGTTCCCGCTTTACCCCGGTCAGCACGTGCTTCATGGTTACCTTTTCCTTCTTTGCTGCCGCAAGAAAAGCGGCTGCGACTGCCACATTCTTTATCTGGCTGCCTGAAAATTTGTATTCTTCTGCAAGGAATTCCACATCCAGCATTTCTCTCGGAACTTCTGCCGGAAATACATGCTCCCAGATTTTCCGACGTCTCGTAATATCCGTAAAGGGAAATTCAATGACATATTTAAATCTTCGTAAAAATGCACTGTCAAAATTTTGAAGAAGATTCGTCGCAAGGATCATCACGCCTTCGTATTCCTCTATTTTCTGAAGCAGGTATGCCGTGCTGGCATTTGCATACTTATCATTGGAATCCCGCTGCTCCGTTCTTTTTCCGAATAAGGCATCTGCCTCATCAAAGAAGAGGATGCTCTGGCTCTTCGCCGCCTGTCTGAAAATATTTCCCAGTTTTTTCTCGGATTCCCCTATATATTTGGACATCACCCCTGCCATGTCTACCTTATACAGTTCCATTCCAAGGCGGTTTGCCATGACCTGAGCCGCCATGGTCTTGCCAGTTCCGGGAGGTCCGTAGAAGATCATGGACACGCCTCTTCCATAGGCAATCTTCTCTTCAAATTTCCATTGATGATAGACCTGATGATGACACATCACCTGGTCACAGGCATCCTGAAGCATCTTTTTCTGGAATGCCGGCAGCACCAGATCATCCCACTGGTATTGTGCCTGAATTCTGACTGCATCGTCTCCCAGGCTGTGTTCCAGCCGGTTTCTGCAGGCTTCCAGAATCCATTTTGCTTCCGTCTTTTTTCCTTCCATCTTCAGACGGTTTTCATATTCTTCGGCACTTATCACAATTGCTCCCGGAGTCAGCTGATATTTATCTGACAGAAACAAAAGATCAAACGCATCCGGTATCTGTTCTTCTCTCAGCACATGTTTCCACAGGATCAGCCGTTCCTCTGTAGTTGTCTTCGGTATTTCCATATAAATCGTCTGGCTTCTGTTGTCGTGCTGCTTTGTTGGATTTTTAAAAACAGATGTAAAAAATACAGGTTCTTCCCACTCACCCAGTTCCTGCAGCAGATGTTCGGAAATCCCGCCATCTTCCGGCAGATCAGCAAAGCACAAAATGGCATTACCTCTTAAAACGGTCTCCCTTTTCAGCCTTTGAACCAGCATGGATAACTCACAGAGGGTATCCGGCAAAGTGTTTCCTCTCACAAGCAGTATTTCCCGTCCGAAGGTCTGACAAAATGCTGCGACCTGATATTTTTTCCCGGAACCCTGTTCTCCAAAAAGAAATATCCTTTTTTTCTGCCTGATGCTTCTGCTGATTCCGGTCTGTATTTCCTGCTGGATCCAAAGTTTTGGTTCCGGGTGGTATGTATAATCTACATACATCTTAAGTTCGTCATCCACCGATCCATAATCCTGCAGGTAAGCAAAAATTCTGTCATCCAGATGAAGTCCTTTTTCCAGAAGTGATTCCCCTCTCTGACCTGCTTCCGTCCCGGCAAACAGCCAGGAAAGTAGTTCTTTTCTTGACAGACATTTTCTTTTAATCTCTATGGTTTCCGCTTCTTCCAGAGCATACAGTCTGGTGCAGAAATGAATCGTTGGCCCCTTTCCTCCCTGATATTCGCACATTGCAGAGACAGCAAGGCCCGTCTCATGATCCATCTGTGATGCCCAGGCAAGAATGAGCAAAAAAGCTTCAAAGTCCGTAAGTCCGAATGCATGAATTACATATTCCATGGCGATGACGATTCCGTTTTCCCGCATACTTTTCTTTCCGCATTCCCGGATATGGGACAGTTCCTGAAGTGCTTCTTTCTTATGATTCCAGAACTCCGGATGAGATTTTTGAAGCGTCCGGGTCAGCTCCTGATGGGACAGGATACTTCCGCCAATTCTCGGAAGCATATCGCCTTTTGTCTCCTCCTGGTAAAATTTCTCATATACCAGTAACAGTTTTCGGATACTTTCCAATAAAGCCAGCTGATATTCCAGTTCATTTTGAAATCTGTAATCATCCATATTTTTCATCCATTCTCATCCCCCGGTTCTGTTTCTTCCGGTACTTCTCTTTCCGCTGTCTCCTGAAGTGTCTTTTTCTTTTCCCTGTAATAGGCTTCTATATCCTGTTTCTGAAAATCATATGCATAATTAAGTCTTCTTAAAAAATGCTTCTGTGCAGTCTCTTTTCTCGTCAGAATGGATTCCGTCAGGTTTTCCATCGTCAGGTTTTCCACTGCTTCTCTTCGAAGCCCTCTCACCTCTTCTGATTTCTCCTGGTTCTCCCGGATTGCTTCCTGTATTTCTTTTCTGCGCTTTCGTATCTGGGTCAGCTCTTCTGTTTCCTCCGACTTCATAAAAAACGGCATCGTCTTCTGTATGGCTTCCATATTATTTCTTCCCAGATAAGTCTGAATGGAATATCTGGTCCATGGCTTATTCTCTTTTTTCTCGATCAGGACAGATGCCATCTCCCATCGTTTGGAAACATAAGCCCTGTTCTCATTATTGCCTTTCAGAAGAGATTTCTGCTGATATTCTTTCATCTCTCTCTGATAGCGGCTTGCCACGGTGTCATAACGGGAGGTTTTCAGATTTGCAAACAGGAATACCCGTTCCCGATTCGGGTTATAGCCCATCTGCAGCGTGCCGAACATATTCTCCTGTTTCAGCAGACGATCACAGCCAAACAGATGTCCAGCCATCTGACTCTCATAATAGCCCTCTATTTTTGTATGTTTTGCGAAATATTCTATCTGCACATGGCTTGCCGCTGTCAGACGGTCTGACACTTCCCGAAAATGTTCTTTTTTCTTCTGCTGTAAGTCTCTTTCTGCTTTCATTCCGTCTACCTCCGGCCACACGCAGTCTATTGTAAGATACATTTTGACAGAAAAAGACAGGAACCGCACTGCCCGAACGGGTAGTCCTTGTTCCTGTCTCTATAAAAGCCTGTATTCTTTGATCATATTGACCGCCTGGCTGCGGTTCTTCGCTCCCAGTTTCTGATAAATATTTTTCAGGTGATATTTGACGGTATTTTCTGAAACACAGAGCTGGGCAGCGATCTCTGCATTCTTCTCTCCCAAAGCCAGCAGATGAAGCACATCTTTTTCATAACTGGTAAACTGATCAAGCCTCATGGTCTCCCGCTGCCTTAAATATCCCGGATAGATCAGCATCTGCGCCCTGCAGGCGCTCATAACTTCCCGGATATACGGATCTTTCTTCCATTCGTCTCTCCGCTCTGTCAGTGCAGACAATGGCTCATAGACCGCCTCTCCTTCATCAGCAAATACCCGGATGAACCTGGTCTTACGTCCCAGCTCCAGTGCTTCTGTCAGTTTTTCCTGCCAGCAGGACTGTTCTTCCCGATAATCAATAATGGCTTCCAGCATACGAACCTGAATCTCCAGATAATACATCTGATAATTGACAGCAAATTCCAGCAGAGAACGAAGCAGAAGACGCGCCGCCATATAGCTTTCCTGCCAGATATAGATTTTTGTTTTCATGAGATACGAATAATACATGGGACTCTGGAATCTGCCGCTGTCATCCGGAGCTTTATTTTTCATCCATGTGAGAATTTGTTCTTTATTATTTTTCAGAAGATGATACTGGATTCTGTGGGCATCGAAACTGGTATTCCAGAATTCATCCTCTTCTGCCTCTTCCTCCAGACGGTAAAGCACGAAGGCATCCGCCCCCTGAGCCTGATTCCTGGCTATCATAAGATCTGCCATTTTCAGACTGCACAGCTTCTGAAACCTGCTGTTCTGCTGTTTTCTCGCTTCATAAAAAGCTTCTGACAAGAGGTTTCCGGCTTCTTCCAGACGGTTATATTCGTAACAGACTTCTGCCCGGAAGAACCGTTCCAGCACATAATACCCGGGACCGACTACCGATCCCATGTTTTGTGGAAATACATCTTTCTCTGAAAATGCCCCTCCTTTTTCCAGAAAGCGGCAGAAGTCTTTATTTCCATGCAGGATAGAAATCTGTTCCGGCAAAAAATTACCCTGATACTCTCCTCTTCCTAAGATCTCCATGCCTCCCGGAAGGGACATCACCTGCCGCAGCTTCTCTGCTGTCACACCACCTGGCCTTACCTGCTCCAGACAGAACAATGCCTGACTGATCCGGATCTGTTCTTTCCCCGATGTCTGTTCCAGCATCCGATACAACTGCTGCTCATAGAGCCGGCTCTCCTCTGCATTTCCGCGGATCGCCTCCTGCACAGATCTGGCCATCAGAAGTTCCGGGCAGCTTTTTAAGTACAGTTCCGGAATTCTCAGGCAGGCATCTTCCAGTTTTAAAAACACCTCACAGGAAAGTTTCCCCCGGAAAATGTTTCCAAGCAGAACCACCATATGTTCCCAGTCATTTAAAAGGTCTGCGAAACGAAGTGCCGAGAAGCAGTCATTCTTCTGCTCATAGTATTCCATGGATCTCCGATACAGATCGGTTAACATCTCCTGATCCATATATTTCTGTACGCACCGTTTCAGAAATTTTCCAAACAGTATCGAAAACTCCCATCGCCCCACACCGGTCGGAATGAGAATACTTCCCTTTTTTAAAAGTCTCTGTATAAACGCTTTGCTTTCTTTTACTGATAAATCTGCCAGACTCCAGATCAGTTCTTCGGTCAGTTCTTCGAAAAAACTCAGTCTGACAAGAATATTCTGATCTTCCACCAGTAATGTACGGAAAAAATAAAGATCAATCCAGCTGTAGACATCTTCCAGACACTGTTCTTTCACCACCCTGCAATAACCTTTTTTTGAACTGCTCAGAGGATTTTCCAGCATATAGAGGCATAATGGCATATTTCGAAAATCTTTTTCTATCCGAAATGCATCTTCTTCACTCAGATAAATTCCCTTTTTCCCGAAATACCGGCGCACTTCTTCCCTGTTTGGTTTCATTTCCCTGATTCCATAGGTAATGAGCCGTCCGGCTACACGGAATGGAAGTAATTCTTCCGCAATCGGTGCTGAAGACGCAATCACATATTTTTCGCCGTGGCTGCTTTTTCCGATCCTTTTCCACAGGTGCTCCCGGTCACTTTCCTCCGGCAGAATTTCATTCAGATCTGTAATGATAAAAATCTGTCCATCCTCTTCCGGAAGAGATTGAAGCTGTTCTGCTGCATAACCTTCTTCCAGCATCTGTATGGAAACCTCCGGATGATGTTCCGCAAAACCCATGAGAAAAGTATGTTTTCCCCATCCGATGGGAGCCTGCAGCAAGATCAAATCATAACGCATCAGGTCATTGCAGAGCCTTTCATCAAGCTCCCGATTATCAATATGGACTTCTTTTTTATAAGTTGTCCCTGCTGCCATCTGCCAAACCCATCCTTTGTATCATTCTATAGTTTCACTATACGCAGTTCTTCTTTCCGCTTCAACCAAGGTTCGGCAAACGGTAATTTATGTTCCTCAAACGGCAAATATATTTACTTCTGGATATGACAAAAAAGATGTGCTATACTGGAAAATAATGATATAAAAGAGGTCTGTTATGATAAAAATCTCTCTTGTGGATGATGATCCGTCAGACCGGAGCTTCCTCCATTCTCTTGTGTCCGGCTCTTTTGAGAAAACCGGCATTGCCGTTGAGATCAGTGAGTTTGAAAGTGCAGAAGACTTTCTCTCTGTCTTTGAACCGGAAATTTTCGATCTCTGTTTTCTCGATATTTATATGAAAAAAATGAATGGAATGGACGCTGCCAGACAAATCCGGGAGCTGGATCCGGAGCTGGCCATTGTTTTCCTGACCAGCAGTGCAGACTATGTCTATGAAGGCTATGAAGTGCAGGCTCTGCGTTACCTGACCAAACCACCGGTTCCTGAAAAAGTTCACGCGGTTATCGACCAGTTTCTCGCACAGACGGTACTGAAAAACCGACGTCTGGCTGTCTCTTCCGGCAAACAGAACTATGAAGTTCCCTATGGAAAGATTCTCTATATTATGTCGGTGGGCAATAATATTGAACTCCATCTGAAAGACACCTGTATCCGCCTGTCCGCAAGACACACTTTTACGAAAACCATAGAACCACTGCTCCAGGATTTCCGGTTCATTTCATGTGCCCGCGGCGTGGTCGTCAATCTGGCTCATGTAAAAGCGCTGGAAAAAGATCGTTTTCTTATGGACAATGGAGCACCGATTCCCATCAGCCGAAGACAGTATGCAGCTGTCAATGACGCTTATATTGATTTTCAATTTGAGCATATGCTCTGATCTGGACAACTATTGTGAAGGAGGAATTATGACATGAAAAAATTGCTGTTGCTTCCAGTCTGTGTACTGGTTTTATGTATGACAGTTCCTGCTTCTTTCGTATTTGCTGAAGAAGAGCTTTCTTCTGAGGTTTCCTGTGGAGGAATCATTACCGCTATTCAGAGACAAGGATTACTCTCTTCTATTCCGCCTCTGGTATTTTACAGTAACGAAGATTCTTCCACCCTTGATGCCTGCGTGCAGGAATATAGACAGATGCTGGCATCTGTAGTCGCTACCGTCGATGAAAACGGTACCTCTGCCGAAATGCCACTGACGGTTTGCTGGTCAGGTCCTGATGTGGATCTGTCTTCTCCGGGACTTTATCAAATGACCGGTGACATTCTGGCTCCGGATGGATATACCTTCGCAGAAGGAGTCATTACCCAGATTATTGTTCCTTTTCAGATCAAATCTGCAGATGAGGTTTATCCGATCACTCTGATTGCCAATCAGAATCTCTGCGATGGCGGTATCATGCTTGCACTGAATGATATCGAAAGCTGGAATGAGGCCATAGACGATCTCCATTACATGGCTACGACTATGTATGGTCTTACAGAAGATGAACAGCCTGCTTATCTGGAAGTCGTCTCTATTGATGATACGCTTGTGGATCTCTCCGTTCCCGGAGAATATGAGATTATCATCACACTGGCAGTATCGGAAGAAAACAAGGTATCTTTCAGCCTCCCGGAACATCTTCAGAAAATCCGCGTACCGGTAAAAATCTCTGATCCGGATGCTTTTGAACTGTGGATTACCAAATATGATAACGACTCCTTTTCTTTTGATTATTTAAAAAAACTGGATTCCTCTTTTAAGCTCTATACATTGGAAAGTGAGACAGAACTGTCTCCGGACGAATTGCCCACTGCAGACTGGTCAGTCGACACCAATGGATCTCTGAACGTTGACGCCAACTGCATGTCTGTTCTCAGACGGAATCTTACTGTGGGACATTACTATTATTATCAGATCCGTTCCGATTCCTGCAGTTCCACAATTGTGATGCTGCAGGATAACGGTGAAAAATGCTCCTATGCCAGTATCGGAGGAAACCGGGACGGAAGTTCTGACAATCCCGGAGCAGATGATGTAATTCAGCCGGCGCCCACTGCTCCTGCTGAGACACCTTCACAGCCGGAAACAACTGCACCCATGGAATCTTTTACAGAAGACAGTGATACCATCTACGGTACCCGTCTTGACCTGTCCCGAAAAAACCATGGTGGAAGCGCCTCTTTTTCCAAACACGACATTCAGGCCACCCTTTCTTCTGATACCCTCGACAGTCTGGATATTGGAGCTTCTGATTCTCTGACTGTGGAAATCAAACAGGAAACACCATCCTCCGTGACTATTTCCGTATCAAAAAACGGCGAAACGGTCGCAGAGATTCCGGACACCAGAATCACTGCCCCTGTCAACGGCAAGCTTTATTCCTTTACCGTGCAGGAGACCGGTACTTATGAACTGCCCGAACGGGAAGTCGACAGCGAAAGCACCATCCATACTTCCGAGCTGCCGCCATCTGACCCTTCCGGCGGTCTCTTCAACCGAAATGGACTCCCCTTTTATCTGGGTCTTTCTGCGCTGTCTCTTGGCGGTAGTTTTCTGATTCTCAGACGGAGGATCTTCCGATGACACGTAAACAAATCATTTCAGGGATCTGCCTGATGCTTGCAGTTATTCTGATTGCATCAGGCAGTTATCTGTTTTTGTATCATTTCAATAATAAATATACCCGTCCGTCCCTGCAGCCTGCCAACGGACTGCTTGTATTGTCTGAAGAAGACCTTGCCGCCCAGCCTCTTACATTTCTGACCTCCGGCTGGGCATACTATCCTGATGTGCTTCTTACCCCCGCAGATTTTGACAACCAGACATCAAACCATTATATGATCTATACGGAAATAGGACAATATTCCCATTTTGACCTGACGGGAAATGATCAGCTTCCTCATGGAAGTGCCACTTATGCCCTGTGGCTTTCTCTGCCCCCAGGAACAGTCTGCGCCCTGGAATTGCCGGAAATCTTCAGTTCCTGCAATGTCTATATAGATGACCACCTCATCTTCCGGACCGGCAACCCGGATCCGTCTGCCTATAAAGCAAGAACTCAGGAGCATTTTCTGACTTTTACTTCCACCGGAAATACCCGGATTCTGCTATCCGTCAGTGATTATTCCCACTACTACAGCGGACTTACTTATCCGCCTGCCTTCGGAACCCCGGAAGCAGTCTCCCGGTATCAGAATCTGCGTCTTGGCATCTGCATGGCTGCGGATGCACTGGCGCTGCTCATTGCCCTTTTGGCATTCTATCTGGGTTTCCGTATGCATTATAAAAATGCACTCTGCTTCGGAGGACTCTGCCTTGCCATGGTAGGATTTACATCCTATCCGCTGATTCATACTTTTTTTGAATTACCTGTATTTCCTCTGTATGCCATGGAACTCTTCTGCGGCTATCTGATTCCGTTTTTCGTGCTTCTGCTTCACAACCAGATCTGCGAAACTGACCGCCGCCCGTCAATGATCAGCCAGTACCTTGCACTTTTCTTCTGCCTGCTGTCCTTTGGCTACAGTGCCTGTGCGCCCATGCTCACCACCGGACTCATGCAGGTATTTTCCGGTCTGGTCTTCACCTACAAAGTCTTTCTTGTCCTGTGGCTTCTTATAACCGCATCCCTGGCTTTCAAACGGCAGACCCCGGAATCTGTACCTTTATTCTATGGAGACCTTTTCTATGCCACTTCCTTTTTCTGGGATCTGCTGCTTCCGAAATTTGAGCCTGTCTATGGCGGATGGTTCTCCGAATGGGGTACCTCCCTCCTGCTGCTGATGATCCTTTATACATTGTGGAATGATCTGGTGAAGGCATATTCTTTCCGGCTCACCTTCTCTGAAGAACAGCGACAACTGACCCGGCAGATTGCGATCCAGAAAACCCACTATCAGGACTTATCCGACCGCATCGAGGAAACGGTGCGCATCCGACATGATTTTCGCCATCATATGCAGCTTTTAAATACATTGGTAGAAGAGGGAGAATATGAGAAATTAAAAGACTATCTGAAAGATTATCGAATTGCTTCTAATACGGACAACCGTACCGTCCTCTGTCGGAATCTGATCATCGATGCGATTTTGCAGTATTACAATACCCGCTGTCAGCAAAATCACATTGATCTGTCTGTCCATGCAGAGCTTCCCGCGGAACTGCCCTACTCAGATACAGATCTTTCCATCCTGTTTGGCAACCTTCTCGAAAATGCCTTTGAAGCCTGCACTTCTCAAATAAACGGTCGGAAATATATCCGCCTTCAGGCGGGATGGCAGCGTGAAAAACTCTGTCTGCGGGTAGAGAACAGCCATTCCAATCAGATCCATACCCACAAAGGCCGATACCTCTCCACCAAACATGATGGTGATGGCATCGGCACCCAGTCCGTCCGCGCTCTGACAGAACGCCTGAACGGACAGATCAAATTCGATGTGACCGACAACACCTTCCGGGTGTCAGTTATTTTATGATTCATCACAAAACTGTACGTTCCAGTTCCAGCAATGCAGCCTTTTTATCAATTCCGCCCGCATAGCCTGTCAAACTTCCATTGGCTCCTATTACCCGATGGCAGGGAATGATAATAGAAATTGCATTATGCCCTACTGCGCCACCTACTGCCTGGGCAGACATATGGGAAACTTGCTGTCTTTTGGCCATCTCCCGGGCAATCTCTCCATAAGTCATGGTCTTGCCATAGGGAATCTGTAACAGAATCTGCCACACCGCCTGTCGGAAGGCGGATCCAGCCGGATGAAGGGGCGGAGTGAATGCAGGTTCCTTGCCGGAAAAATATATATTCAGCCAATGTCTTGTCTCTGCAAGAACCGGTGTTTCCTTTAATAGCTGTTCTTCCGGAAGGGTTCTGGCAAAATATTTCTGCCCCTCAAACCACAGTCCTGTAAGGCCAGTATCATCAGCCGCCAGTAAGAGATTGCCTAATGGAGAATGATATGTGCCTATATATGCCATCTTTACATTTCCTCTATTTCAGTTTTTGTCACCCGTTTAATATGTCGTTCTTTCAGACGCAGATATACGAACTCCCGAAAAATCGTATAGAGCACTGACAACAGCGGAATGAAAACAAGCATTCCCACAATCCCCATAAGGTTTCCGCCGATGGTAACTGCTGCCAGCACCCAGATTGATGGAAGTCCTACAGATTCGCCAACCACATGGGGATAGATCAGATTTCCTTCAATCTGCTGCAGCACCAGAAATACGATTATAAATAAGATTGCCTGTTTCGGGCTTACCATGAAGATCAAAAAACTTCCCACTGCACAGCCGATGAATGCCCCGAAAATGGGAACCAATGCCGTAAACGCAATTAAAACGCCTATCAAAAGTGCATATGGCATTCTCAAAATACTTAATGTAACACAAAACATACATCCGAGAATGATGGCTTCCAGACACTGACCCGTAAGAAAATTCGCAAATGTCCGATAAGTCAGAGAACAGATTCGAAGAAAAGCCTCTGCTTTTTCTTTTGGAAGGAAAGCAAAAAACACTTTTCTGATCTGTATGTGCAGCTTTTCTTTCTGAAAAAGAATATAACAGGAAAAAGAGAAAGCAATGAAAAAGGTTGCTACTCCGCTGACGATGGAACCCACGGCCGACACTGTCGTATTCATCATATTTCCTGCGCCATTTCCAAGAAAGCTGATCCCCCACTTGATCGCCTGGTCAGGATGAAACTGTACCTGATCTACCAGCTTCATAATCTCCTGGTTATTGTGGGAAAATTCCCGAATCCAGCTTTGCATCTGCGGAATAAAATCAGAAATGCTCATGACCAGAGTTCCCATTGTCCTTGTAAGCTGCGGAATCACCCCGAACATCACCAGTGCAATCACACCAATCCCCAATACGATTGTAAGGAGCAGGCTTATCGGTCTTGCCAGTTTTCCAACTGCTTTATTTTCTTTTTTTACCTTCGTAAAAATTTTCTTTTCCAAAAAGCTCATTGGCACATTGGTTACAAATGCGATCACCCCACCAAGCACAAAGGGAAATAGAATACTCCATATTTCCTTTAACACATCGAGCATCACATCAAACTTCCACAAGGCAGCCACAAGAAACGCTGTAAAGACAATGAGTTCCCGGATTTTTTTGACAGATATTTTGCTTGGATCCACTAACATTCTCCTTATTTTCCTACTTTCATACGTATCCATTTGAGCAGCTGAATGATCAGAAGACTGGCAAATGCATACAGATATACGCAGCCAAGCTGCATCAGATTCAGCGTCTCCACTTTAAACATGTGATGAAGTCCCGGAATCGTCAGTACAGCCGTAATGAGCACTGCCCCAAGGGCAAATGCTGCCTGAAGCCATTTGTTATTAAAGAACCGTTTTGTAAAGATAACCGGATGGTCTGATTTACAGTTGAATCCATGGAACAAACGTGCCAGGCAAAGTGTTCCGAAAGCATAGGTACTTCCGAGCAGCGCACCATTCTGATGATATCCAGTCAGGAATCCGACCATCGTCATTGCCCCAATCACCAGACCTTCCAGGCCGATTTTTTCAATAAAGTCTCTGGTCAGTATGGACTCGTTTGCAGATCTTGGTTTTTCATTCATCACCTCACTGTTATGGGGTTCCACACCCAGGGCAATTGCCGGAAGACTGTCCGTCAGGAGGTTAATAAACAGCAAATGTACCGGTGCAAAAGGAACCGGAAGTCCTGCAACGGATGCACAAAGGACTGTCAGAATTGCACCAAAGTTTCCTGACAGGAGAAATTGTATCGCGCGCTTGATATTCTGATATAAGTTTCGTCCATTTTCCACTGCTTTTATAATAGTTGCAAAATTATCATCTGTAAGCACCATCGCTGCGGCATCCTTTGCAACTTCTGTTCCGGTCACTCCCATTGCAACACCAATATCTGCCTGCTTCAATGCCGGAGCATCATTCACACCATCTCCAGTCATTGCCACGATCATCCCTTTCTCCTGCCATGCTCGTACAATACGGATCTTGTGCTCCGGTGACACTCTTGCATACACAGAAACATGGGGAACAAATTCTTTCAGCTGCTCATCACTCATATTTTCAATATCAGCGCCCTCACAGGCCTCTGATAAATCATGCAAAATTCCAATTCTCTTTGCAATTGCCGCTGCTGTAATTTTATGGTCTCCCGTGATCATGACCGGTCGAATTCCTGCTTTTATACATTCTGCAACTGCTGCCCTGGATTCTTCCCTTGGCGGATCCATCATAGCAATCAGGCCAAGAAATACCAGATGTTTCTCATCTTCCGTTGTCAATACATGATTCTCCGGAATTTCACGATAGGTAAATGCCAGTACCCGTAACCCTTCCATCGAAAAATCCTGATTCTGCCGTTGGATTTCTTCTCTGTCTGCTTCCGTAATTTCCCTGACTCCGTCTTTCGTCCAGATTCGCTCTGTCCGCTCCAGAAGCCGGTCGACCGCTCCTTTTACGATCATCCGGTTCTCACCGTCGATTCTGTGAAGTGTTGACATCATCTTACGGTCACTGTCAAAAGGAAGTTCTCCTTTCCTCGGATAAACCTTTCTTACACTTGCGGCCTCTATTCCATATCGACTGCCCAGATTGATCAATGCAGTTTCCGTCGGATCTCCGATTTCCACTCCATTTTCATTTGTCGAGTCATTACACAAAATGCTGTAATCCAAAAGACATCTTTGTGCCGGGTCTGCCACATCAATTGCGTCTGATGCAATCCTTTTTCCGTCAATATAATAATCTTCCACTGTCATTTTATTCTGCGTGAGCGTTCCTGTCTTGTCCGAACAAATGACAGACACGCTTCCCAGGCCTTCCACAGCCTGAAGCTTACGAATGATTGCATGCTCTTTTGCCATCTTCTGGGTTCCAAAAGAAAGAACAATTGTCACGATAGAACTTAAGGCTTCCGGAATTGCTGCAACTGCAAGGGCTACTGCAAACATAAATGCACTGCTGATCTTCTCACCGCGAAGTACATTGATTCCAAACAGGATTCCGCAAAATACAATGATAAGAATGGAAAGTTTCTTTCCAAATTCATCCAGATTTGCCTGAAGGGGTGTTTGTTTTTCCGAAGTTGATTTCAAAAGTCCCGCAATCTTTCCAACCTCTGTCTGCATTCCTACATTTGTTACAACTGCTTTGCCTCGCCCATATGTCACAAAGCTGCTGGAAAACAGCATGTTTGTCCGATCACCAAGGGGTGCTTCTGTCAAAATAGTATCCATACTCTTTTCAACTGCAAGGCTTTCGCCGGTAAGGGCACTCTCATCAGCCTTAAGACTGGCATTTTCAATCAGCCTTCCGTCTGCCGGAATCATATCACCTGCTTCAAGCAGAATCACGTCTCCAACAACCAGCTCTCTTGCCGGGAGCTGTACCGTTACCCCATCACGCAATACCTTTGCCTCCGGACAGGCAAGCTTCTTTAAACTCTGCAGGGACTGTTCCGCTTTTACTGTCTGCACAGTTCCCAAAATCGCATTGATCGTAATGACAATCACGATAACCGCTGCACTTTCCGCATCTCCAAGGATCCCGGATATCACTGCAGATGCAATTAGGATCAGCACTAAAAAATCCTTATACTGCTCAAGGAAAATCTGCAAAATGCTTTTTTTCTTTCCTTCTGCAAGCTCATTCCATCCACATTTCGTTCTGGCCCTTTGGACCTCTTCACTGGTAAGCCCTGATTTCCTGCTTTCCACACGATCGAAAACTTCTTCAACTGTCTGTTGATAAATTTCCTTCATTACTTTTGCCTCCTTTTTTACAAACTTATAACAACTGTAATTCTGATGCAATGAAAGGTTTTTTTCATAAAATGATATAAAAAAAGAGACCTTTATTGCATCACAAATAATGCAATAAAAGTCTCACCATTTTCTTGCAGTACCGGGTGTCTCCACCGTACTGACGACACTGCAAACGCGGATTCCCAAACGTAGGTTACTCCCCTTTATCGGGATACATAATATAACAAAGTCCCCCCTGTGTCAAGGTACTTTATGCTTAATACCGCTTAATTTTCTTCGACGGTGTCTTTGGAAACTCTGTATTTCTGACCTTCAGTCGATAAATCCGCTTATACGCCGGTGCCTGCTCATTATAGCCATCGATAAGTTTCTGGAGTGCCTCTGTGATGCTGTTTTCAGCAAGTCCCTGGGCTTTCATCTCCTCTTCGTCCGGGAATACTTCCGCTTCAATGACACCTTCTGCCTCCCGTACCAGAATCTCCCTGAT
Source organism: Hominiventricola filiformis (assembly GCF_020686965.1). NCBI lineage: Bacteria > Bacillati > Bacillota > Clostridia > Lachnospirales > Lachnospiraceae > Hominiventricola > Hominiventricola filiformis. The sequence continues at coordinate 132,343 of NZ_JAJEPS010000004.1, forward strand.
CAGGGGCTGTTCCAACAGCTTATTTTCCAGTTCTTCCGGTGAAACATTTTCCCCATTCTTCGTAATGATGAGGTTCTTCTTTCTTCCGGTCAGGAAAAGGAAACCGTCTTCGTCCACATATCCCAGATCTCCGGTCAGAAGCCAGCCATTCTGTAATGTTTCCGCTGTCTCCTCCGGCATATGATAATATCCCTGCATGATGCTGCTGCCGCGCACCTGCAGTTCTCCATCCACCACTCTTGCCTCACAGTTAGGAAGGAGCTGTCCTACAGAACCTTTTCGGATATTCCAGCTCAACGTCGTGCTGATCACCGGGGAACATTCTGTCATACCGTATCCCTGCAAAATGGCAATGTCATATTTTGCAAACAGATCCAAAAGCTCCGGCTGGAGATAGGCACCACCGCTGCAGATCGTGTGGAATTGTTCTCCAAATACTGCTTCTTTCACCATTTTCGGATCTTTATCTCCTGCTGCAGCCAGCTTTTTCGCCAGGGTTTCAATCATCATGGGCACCATGAGCATGATGTTTGGCCGAAACAGTTTGATATTGGCCGCCATCCGGAACAGGGAATCATTAATACAGATCACAGATCCGCTTGAAATACCTTTTAAAATATCCATGCTCAGACAATAAGCGTGATGAACCGGCAGCACAGAGAGAAGCACACTTCGTTCCGGAAATTTCATATCCAGACAGGTGGCGTTTTCTGCAAGATTCCGATGGGTAAGCATAACCCCCTTACTCTTTCCGGTAGTACCGGAGGTAAAGAGAATAGAAGCCAGCTGATCCGGCTGCAGATCCGCCCTCGCACCAGTTCCCGGTTCCATCTCCTCCAGTGTCATTTCCATCAGCTTCGGCAAAGCCAGGATGCCATCTCCATCTTCTGTCTTCTGCATGGAAATAAGATAACGAAGCTTTGGACACTGGATTCTTGCTGCTTCCAGCACATCTTTTCTAGCTTCATCTGCCACCAGAACCACTGCATCTGCACGGTCGACCAGTTCACAGACATCTGCAGCCGGAAGGGATGCATCCAGCGGTACTGCAACGCTTCCACTGTTCACCGTTCCAAAATAGGACAGAATCCACTCATAGGAAGTAGGACCAATCAGCGCCACATGCCCGCCTCTGACCTTCAGTGTTTCCAGAAGATCAGAAAAATGCTCGCTGTCTTTTCGAAGATCCGTATAACTTTTCTCAGCAACCGTGCCTTTTCCTGACTTATAACGAATGACAATTTCCTCTCCCCAGGTTTCTTCCGCCTGTACCAACAATTCCCGTATGGTGCTTACCTTCATATCTACTCCTCTCCGGTCAGCTTCTCCAGATAGTTCACTGCCTCCTGCACGGTGCGGATACCTGCTGCTGTCTGCTGATCTACTTCCACTTCAAAGGTATCCTCCAGTTCTCCAAGCATGCTCATAAAATCAAAGGACGTAAATCCCAGGTCTTCCATAAAACGGGATTCCGGCTGAATCTGCTCAGGCTCTACTTCCACATAATTACAAATAATTTCTTTTAACTGTTCCAGCATTTCTTTTTCTCCCCTTTTTTTCTTTATACCTGTGCTATCAGATCACCGATGGTCATATCCGGTGACTCAATGCCCCGGAACAAGATTCTGCACAGATAATAGTAGAAATATTCCAGCTTTTCTCTGGTCACGGCTTTCACCTGATGTTCAAAATTAAAATCCAGTCCATTATCATCCGGCCGGTGCATGACGGTCAGATACATGGCCTGGGTGGTTGCCCCGTTTGGATACCACTTGGTCTTGTATTTGATACCGCCCAGATCATCAAGTCTTTTATCTTTCAGCGTCATGGGCTGATAGGTCAGTGACATGGGTTCATAGGTTTCTCCACCCGGATGCGGATACTTTCTTCCCCGATATGCAAAATAAGCTACCGGGTCATAATTGGCATGGCGAAAATATTCATTCTGCAGATCACGTATTTCAAAGAGTCCCTGCAGGAATGTCTTATCCGGTGTAATGATCGTTCGGAATGGGAAAGAATGAATCCTGGTTCCGCCGGATTTCTTTTCTTTTAAGGTAGCACGACGGGCAATGGCCGTATTGATGGAAACATCATCATTTCCATTCATTTTCTGATAGTAGGTCCGAAGTCCCATGAGCAGGAGACTCGCCAGGGAAATATGCTGCTGCTCGCAGAATTTCATCAGCCGCTCCGTCGGCTCAGCTTCCAGATGGAAGATATCCAGAGCAGAATCCACGCTGTCAGATACATTGACTGCCGCTCTGGCATTGGGATCTCCGGTTTTTTCCCGTTCTGCTTTCAATGCACCGTCTCCGTCAATGCCGTTGTAAATCGGCTCCGGCATCTCATCAATCAGCTTCTGGAAATAAGCCTCGTCCCGCTCTTTTGCTTTGCTGCCCATCTCATAAGCCAGGTCTTTTTTCAGCTGCTCCACATAGGACGCCATCTCCTTCGGTGCCGGAACACCCTCATATTTCTGACTGCAGTAAAGCTCAATCACATCTCTTAAAAAACAGATCAAAGACTGGTCATCCATCGTTCTGTGGTCTGCCAGGAAATAGATTCCTTCATAACCATCCGGTGTCTTAATCATGACAATCCGGTTCATGGGAGAATCCTGCGGCTTAAAGGGAACCGCTGTCCATGCAGTCATGGTTTTCTCCGCTTCCTCCATGGTTCCATTGGAGAAATCCACGTATTCAATATCCCGTTCCTCTTTGTCTGCCACATACTGATACCAGGTACCCTGTTTGTCCTGGGCAAAGCGAAGTCTCATGGCCTCGCATCGGTCATAGGCCTGATAAATAGCTTTCTTCAGCAGCTCCATATCCAGCTCCATCTCAATGGTCAGACTGGTACCGATATTCAGAACTTCTTTCTTCGGGCAGAAATTCTGATAGAAAAAATGAAATTTCTGTGCAGCAGTCAGCGGATACACCGGATGACCTTTTCTCTTTCTCATCATTTGATAATCCCTCCAATAAATGCATCCAGCGCTGCCTCATAGGCTGCCGGATCTTTATAATAACTCTCTGCGTGGGCAGCGCCCTCCACAATCAGTTTTTTCTTATTTTCACATGCATAATTCTGATAAATGCGGTCACACATACTGCACGGTACAAACGTATCTCCGGAGCCATGAATCAAAAGTGCCGGAACGGTGGCTTTTCTTACCTCTCTTGCAGAATTGCAGTCATCAAGCCCGTACCCTGCTTTCTTCCGATTCACCATACTGGCAATCTGAATCATGGGGAATGCCGGCAGATGATACATGGAATGAAGTACATGGGTAAAAACTTCTTTCGCCGATGTAAATCCGCAGTCTGATATAATGCCTTTTACCTGGGCAGGCAGTTCCAGTCCGGTGGCCATCAATACTGTGGCTCCCCCCATGGAAGTTCCATGAAGAAGAATCTCTGCATCATCCCCTGCCTTATGAATCATCCAACGAATCCAGCAGAGGGCATCATACCGGTCCAGACATCCGAATCCGATATACGTGCCTTCACTTCTTCCATGAGCTCTGGCATCCGGCAATAACATGGAAAATCCATGACGCAGATAATAATCAGAAAGACCAATATAATCGCTCATACCCTGACTGGTATATCCGTGGAAACAGATCACGATCTTTTTCTCATCGCCGTTTGGTATGTAAGTTCCCCGCAGCCGCAGTCCGTCTCTGGAACGGATGGACACATCCTCCCGCGGACGCGCCAGAAACTTTTCTTTCCGCTCTTTCAAAAGATCCTCATACTGGCTCCAGTCAGTACCTGCCATCTTCATCGTGCGTTCCGTACTTGCCATCCCACGTTTCATGGTTCTTTTATAAAAGTAAGCAGAACTTCCTGCTTCTGCCACAGACAGAAGACTTAGCAGAATTCCAGCTTTTTTCCATTTATGCACCGGTTTTCCTCCTTGTTCTTTTTCGACTATCGGTCGAACTTGTTTAATTATTAAATTAGCATCTTTTCGACCAGCGGTCAATATGATTTTTGCACAGTTTATTTTCGACTGGCAGTCGATTATTATGGCAATATTCCAGGTTGGCGGTTTTCTTCTACATATGCTATACTAATAAGGATTTTCAGACGAAGGAGAACGATAGAAATGTCCAAGACTCAGAAATACGATATGATTCTGGATGCGCTCCAGTCTCTGTTGGAGCAGAAAGATATACAGACCATCTCCGTCAGTGAGATTGCCCAGACTGCCGGGATTGGAAAAGGAAGCATCTATTATTATTTTCCATCCAAGGATGCCATGCTGGAAGCACTGGTAGAACGAAGCTATGAAAAACCTCTGCTGACCGCAAAACACCTGGCTGACCAGACGGAAATATCCCCATTTACGCGGATGGCCATGATTTTTCAGGCCTGCCACAGCTCTTCTCTGGAATTCCGCAAAAGTGATCACACCTCTTCCGCTGCCAATGCACCGGAGAATGCCTACATTCATCAAAAATTTCTGAATCATCTGATTACAGAATTAAAGCCCACCCTCACCCGGATTATATCCCAGGGTATTGAGGACGGGCTCATTGACTTTGACAATCCCGAAGCTCTCTCCGAGATCGCATTGATTGTACTTGCAGTAAAGATTGATAATACACTGGTTCCTTCCACGCCGGAGGAGATTCATCAAACCATTCAGGGACTGGTCTCTCTCATGGAACGAGGCACCGGCAATCCGGAAGGAACATTGAATTTTTTGAAAATCCTTTAAATTTCCAACAGAACAAGGAGTATCCCATGAATATGAACGAAAAAGAAATCATAGAGCTGGTGCACAGCACAAAATCCATTATTTACAACAAAGAAATGGCTCATGCGGTCACTGTCAAGGGTGCTGCGGACTATGTGACCAAAGTGGATGTTGCCGTCCAGGAATATTTACGAAAAGAACTGGCTGCCCGGACACCTGACGTCATTCTCCTTGCAGAAGAGCAGGAAAATAATAACCTGGATCTGGCAAAATCCTACTGGATTCTCGACCCCATCGATGGCACCACCAACTTGATTCATGATTATCGCATGAGCGCAGTTTCTCTTGGACTTTATGAGAATGGACAGATGACCTTCGGCGTGGTCTACAATCCGTTTACGGAAGAAACCTTCCATGCTTCTCTTGGAAAAGGAGCATTCTTAAACGGCGAACCCATCCATGTATCCCATCGGGAAGCCCTTGATACTTGTATTATTGCCTTTGGCTCTGCGCCTTATGAAAAAGAGCGGGCTTCCATGTTATTTCCCATCTTCCAGCGAGTTTTCATGGAAACCGCTGATTTCCGTAGAAGTGCTTCTGCTGCCCTGGATCTCTGCTACCTGGCTGCCGGACGCATCGATGGATTCTTCGAGCTGAACTTAAAACCGTGGGATTACGCTGCCGGTTCCCTGATCATCGAAGAGGCAGGCGGAAAGATCACCGACTGGAACGGCACCCGCCTTCCCTTCCTCGCTAATTCCGATATACTCACCTGCACACCGGAGATTTATGAACGGATTAAGAAACTGCTGAAGCATTAAACTATGAACTTCATTCTTTTTTCAGATTTATTTTCTCTTCAAATACGTTATAATAGTCTTATACATACTTTCATGATTCATTTTATATCAAAAAAGGGAGGTTCCAATGAAGATCGTCAATTTAGAAAACGAAAGCAGAAAATTTGTCAAAACTGTAAATAATTTTCATGTACTGGAATACATACAGGATGCCAGCGTCTCTCCCATGAACGCCCAGACAGAATATTTTATGAGCCAGATGAATGTCAGAAGACGTCAGATAGTCATCGAACTCGACAAGGAACACTCTGCCATTATCCAGGCTGGTGCCATGCAGTGGATGGGCGGTGATATTCAGGCAACTACCGGAGTAAAAGGTATTGGTGATTTATTTGGGAAAGCCTTAAAAGGCGCTGTCACCAAGGAAACCGCCATCAAACCAGAATATGTCGGCAATGGCTATCTGGTTCTGGAGCCTACCTATAAATACATTCTTTTAAAAGATATTTCTGAATGGGGTTCTTCCGGGATGACCATCGAAGACGGCATGTTTCTTGCCTGTGATTCCCATGTTCAGAACAAAATAGTTGCAAGAAAAAATGTATCATCCGCAGTTCTCGGAGGTGAAGGATTTTTTAATCTCAGCCTGCATGGTACCGGTACGGTTGCTCTGGAAAGCAATGTGCCGGAAGAGGAACTGATTGAGATCATTCTGGAAGACGATGAACTGAAGATTGATGGAAATCTGGCCGTGTGCTGGTCATCTGACCTTGATTTCACCGTAGAACGAACCACAAAAACCCTGGTTGGATCAGCTGTCAGCGGAGAAGGACTTGTGAATGTATACCGCGGAACCGGCCGTGTCCTGATGAGTCCTGTTGCTCCTACTTCTTCCCTGTTCGAAGCTACAAACACTCTTGCTGCAAAAACAGCTGCAAAAAACAGCAATACATTAGGAAAATGATTTTAACAGGGGAAAAATATGGCATATAATTTTGAAAAAGAAAAAAGAGAAGCCATTGATGCCGGCAACAAAGCATTGGAAAGCCTTCATACCGCAAAGGAAAATCTGGACAGTGCCCACAACTGGGGGCTTTTTGATATGTTCGCCGGAGGACTTATCTCCAGTCTGGCAAAGCGCTCCAAAATGAACCAGGCCCGCCAGCATATGGAGCAGGCCAAATGGGATCTGCGAAATTTCAGCGAGGAACTGAAAGATGTGAATATGATTTCTCATCTGGACATTGAGACCGATGATTTTCTCTCTTTTGCCGACTGGTTCTTTGACGGCTTTTTCGTAGACTGGATGGTACAGGACCGCATCAATACCGCCAGAGACCAGGTGGAGGAAGCGATCCAGCGCCTGAAAGTGATTCTGCGGGAATTGGAAAACAGTTAAACTCCCGGCAGAGCCCAGTCCTCGATTTTTCCTTCCGTAATGGCATGGAACAATCGTTCCTTGGTGCCCGGATGCTCTCTCTGCAACTGTGCCACCAGTTCTTTCGCATAAGCACGTTTCGTTGTTCCGTCAATCGGGCAGGGGCTTTTCAACACCGGAAACTCCTGCCTTTTTACAAAACCTTTGACCTGCGATTCTTCCACCAGCATCAATGGACGAATGACTCGCAGGTTTTTATCTTCAAAAAGGGTTACCGGCGGAAACGCATAAAATTTTCCCTGAAAAATCATGGACATGAGCATGGTTTCCACAAAATCATCTTTGTGATGCGCATAGGCAATCCGGGTGCAGCCAAGCCGGACAGCCTCGTCCACCAGCGCTCCCTTTCGAAGCTTCGCGCATAAAGAGCAGGGATTGCTCTCCTTCCGCTCTTCCATAACAATCTTTCCAATCTGCGTGGAAATCAGTGTCAACGGCACATCCAGATTTCTGCAGAATTCATCGATTCCCGTAAAATCCGTATTGTCATAACCAAGATCCACACAGATCGCGCAGACCGTAAAATGCTTCGGGTAAAACTGCGATAACTTTTTCAGTGCATAGAGAAGCGTCAGACTGTCCTTCCCGCCGGACACTCCCACTGCAATTTTGTCTCCCTCTGCAATCATGTTGTATCGGTCCACCGCCTGGCGGATAAGACTTAAAAGCTTTTGAAGCTGCATAGGTGCTCCTTTCTCTCCCACAGAAAAAGAGGCGCGGTTTACCGCAGCCTCTTTTTCCATTCTTTTACATCTCCAGAAATTCCAGGATCTCTTCCAACGGATGAAATCCTGTGATTCTCCGGAATATCTGCTCACCGTTCATGATCAGCATGGTAGGTACCTGCATGACCTGAAACTGTTCTGCAAGCCGTGGTTCCTCATCCACATTGACTTTGCAGAATTTCACATCGCAGGCTTCCTCCGCTGCCTGTTCTAAAACGGGAAGCTGTGCTTTACAGGGGCCGCACCAGTCTGCATAGAAATCCAGCAGTACTGGTACACCCGCCTCTGTCACTTCAGTCTGAAAACTGTCCCCGGCAATCTTCTTGATTTCCAATCGGCACACTCCTTTCTGAACTGCACAGTAGCAGTGTACCCCAAATTTGCCCAAAGCATCCGCAGACCTTCACAGCCCCTTTTTATTTCTGAGTGTAAACACGGATCACGGAAGCAACTTCTCGAATCATGGACATTTCGCCAAAAATCATCATTGCATCGTTAAGATGTCTGGTCTCCACTTTATCGGTAATGACAACAAGCTCTGCCACACCGTTCACTGCCGGTTTCTGGATCACCTGATTGATGCTGACGCCGTTGTTTCCAAGAACACCTGCCACACCTGCCAGAATGCCGGTGCGGTCCTCTACGATGAGACGCAGAAAATATTTGTGTCTTGCCTCTCCTGCCGGTTTCATAGACAGATTCTTATAGCAGCTGCAGCCGATCCGTCCGCAACAGTCATACTGCATATCTCGTGCCACACTGATCAGATCACCAACAACCGCACTTGCTGTCGGGAACTCGCCGGCTCCTCTTCCCTGGAACATGGCATCATCTACAGCATCACCATGTACAAAGACCGCATTAAAGGAATCATTGACATTGGCCAGCGGATGGGTACTCGGAATCATCATCGGAGAAACCCCGACTTCCATCTTGCCCTCTTCGTTTCTTGCCACACCGAGAAGCTTCAGTGTATAACCAAACTCTTTGGCATACTGAATATCTTTTGCAGTAATCTTGGTAATTCCCTTTACATCCACATCTTTAAATGTCACTCTGGAATGGAATGCGATGGAAGCAAGAATTGCCATCTTACGCCCTGCGTCAAGTCCCTCCACATCTGCAGTCGGATCTGCCTCTGCAAATCCCAGTCTCTGTGCTTCTTTGAGGGCGTCATCAAAATCCCAGCCTTCCTGGGTCATTTTGGTCAGAATATAGTTGGTCGTACCGTTGACAATTCCCATTACCTCAGTAATCTCATTGCCTGCCAGACACTCTTTCAAGGGGCGGATAATGGGAATTCCGCCACCTACTGCTGCTTCAAAACAAAGATCGCGGTGATTTCTCTCCGCAGCCTCCATCAGTTCCTGTCCGTGCTCTGCCAGCAAATCCTTGTTGGCAGTCACTACATTTTTGCCTGCTTCCAACGCCTGCAGAATATAAGTTCTTGCCGGCTCCACTCCGCCCATCAGCTCGATCACAATGCTGATCTCCGGATCATGAATGATGCCTTCCCAGTCATCGGTCAGTACTTCAGACGGAATCCCCTCTCTTTTCTTCTGCAGATTCTTTACCAGAACTTTTGTAATCTTCAGTTCAGCACCTACTTTATCCGGCATCTCAGCAGTTCTTCTTTCTACCAGCTTGTAGACGCCGCCGCCTACGGTTCCGGCACCCAGAAGTGCCACCTTGATTTCCTTATATTTGCTCATTCTTCTCCTCCAAACAGTACATTTTCCACAATGGCAGCCGCATCCATGATGCAGTCTGCACAGGAATGAATCGGTGTTCCGGTTGTGATACCTTTCAGCTCACAACATACAGTGGATCCGCATTTCTCGCGGAACTGATTTACCATGGTTTTGGACAGCTGATAAGTTCTTCCCTTCGTCTTCGGTGCATCAATAGCTCCGTCACTGTTCTTAAGTCCTGCCAAAAGCACTGCTCCCGACAAAGCGCCACAGGTTGCCTGCATTCCACCCATTCCTGCACCAAATCCTTCTGTCATGCGGAAAATATCTTCTTCCTTATAACCAAGAAGATCACAGTAAGTACAGGCCACTGCCTGTGCACAGTTAAATCCTTTGTCATGTCTTACGATGGTATCCTTAATTCTGCTGTCCATAATTTTCTCTCCTGCTTCCTAGATATTTACACTAATGTTTTTTGGAGTATATCCATTCTCCTGCAGCGCTTTGATGATCCGCTGCTTGTGTTCGCTTCCAAATGCCTCCAGCGTGATCTTCAGCTCTACAGCTGCATTTCTGTTGATGCTGACAAACTGATTGTGATCCAGACGGATGACATTACCCTGTTCTTTAGCAATAACGGATGCCACGCGCACCAACTCACCCGGCTTATCCGGAAGAAGTACAGAGATGGAGAAAATACGGTCTCTCTGAATTAATCCGTGCCGCACTACTGAAGACATAGTAATAATATCCATATTGCCACCACTTAAAATGCAGACAATCTTCTTATTCTTTACATCCAGATGCTTCAGGGCTGCCACGCTTAACAGTCCGGAGCCTTCCACGATCATCTTATGATTCTCTACCATGTCAAGGAATGCAACGATCAATTCGTCATCCGGCACAGAAATGACCTGGTCGATATTCTTCTGGATGTACGGGAAGATCTTTTCGCCCGGTTTTCTGACAGCGGTACCATCTGCGATGGTTGCACTGTGGTCAAGACAGATTACCTCGCCTTTTTTCAGAGACTGTTCCATACAGTTTGCACCGGTTGGCTCCACACCGATCACTTTAATCTTCGAATTCAGCATTTTTGCCAGCGTTGCCACACCAGATGCGAGTCCGCCTCCTCCGATGGGAACCAGAATGTAGTCTACCAGAGGAAGTTCTTTGAAAATCTCCATGGAAATAGTTCCCTGTCCGGTTGCCACATCCAGATCATCAAATGGATGAATAAAGGTATAGCCATGCTCCTTGGAAAGCTCGACTGCATGCGCGCATGCCTCATCATAATCATTTCCGTAGAGAACAACCTCTGCACCATACTCTTTGGTATGATTTACTTTAATCAGCGGTGTTGTAGTCGGCATTACGATAACAGCTTTGCAGCCATACTCTCTTGCCGCATAGGCTACTCCCTGGGCATGGTTTCCAGCCGATGCAGTAATCAATCCTTTCTGACGGTCTTCCTCACTTAAGGTGCTGATCTTATAGTAGGCCCCACGGATTTTGAAAGCGCCGGTCTTCTGCATATTTTCCGGTTTCAGATATACCTTGTTTCCGGTCTGTTCGCTGAAGCACTGACTGTACATCAAGCCGGTCTTATTAGTGACCTTACCCACGATCTCGCAGGCCTCCTCAAATTTTTCCAAAGTCATTTTGTCTGCCATTGGTGTTTCCTCCTGTTGTAAAATGTGTGTTTGTATTTGCGAAAATATATATTAGTCTTCGGTCTCGGTCAGGAACAGTGCATTTACAAATGTGTCTGCATCAAATTTCTGTAAATCATCAATATGTTCTCCGACACCGATGTACTTCACGGGAATATTGAGTTCGGACTGAATTGCCACTGCAATTCCACCCTTGGCGGTTCCGTCCAATTTCGTCAGAATGATTCCGGTCAGGTCAGCCACCTCGCCGAACTGTCTTGCCTGCTCCAGCGCATTCTGACCGGTGGTTCCGTCCAGGACAACCAGAGTCTCACGGTAAGCATCCGGGAACTCCCTCTCAATAATGCGGTCGATCTTCTTCAGCTCTTCCATCAGATTCTTCTTATTATGAAGTCTGCCTGCTGTATCAATCAACAAAACGTCTGCTTTTCTGGCTTTTGCCGCACATACAGCATCGTAAACCACAGATGCCGGATCTGCACCTTCGCTGCCGCCGATAATCTCCACACCTGCGCGGTTCGCCCACTCGGTGAGCTGCTCGCCTGCTGCCGCGCGGAACGTATCTGCTGCCGCCAGAATGACTTTTCTCCCCTGGTCTTTGAGCTTTCCGGCCAGTTTTCCAACGGAAGTAGTCTTACCGACACCGTTGACACCGATCACCAGCACAACGGAAGTCCGATGTTCAAACTCATAGGCAGTCTCACCTACCTGCATCTGTTCTTTAATGCTGTTGATCAGAAGTTCCTTGCATTCCTGCGGGTTCTTAATATGCTGCTCTTTTACTTTCTGTTTCAGATTGGCAATAATTGCGGTAGTCGCATTGATGCCGATATCACCCATGACAAGGATCTCTTCGATCTCGTCATAAAAATCATCGTCAATATCCGAAAATCCGCTGAAAATAGCGTCCATGCCGGACACAATGTTATTTCTGGTCTTTGTCAGACCCTCTGCCAGACGTCTGAAAAAACCTTTTCTCTCCTCTGCCATAACATTTTCCTCCTATTTATCCAGATCATTTTCAATCAGATTGACCGATACCAGAGTGGATACACCCTTCTCCTGCATGGTGATACCATACAGCCGGTCTGCCGCATTCATCGTACCACGTCTGTGGGTGATAACAATAAACTGCGTATCTTTGGTAAGCTTATGTAAATATTTTGCAAAACGATCAACGTTGGAATCGTCCAGTGCTGCCTCGATCTCGTCCAGAAGACAGAAAGGAGACGGCTTTAAGTTCTGGATGGCGAACAAAAGCGCAATGGCAGTCAGTGCCTTCTCTCCACCGGACAGCTGCATCATGTTCTGCAGTTTCTTTCCAGGCGGCTGGGAAATAATCCGGATACCGGTCTCCAGCACATCGTCCTCGTCGATCAGCTCCAGTGTACCTTTTCCTCCGCCGAACAATTCTTTGAACGCCTTGTCAAACTCTGTCTGTATCAGTACAAACTGCTCTTTGAACTGCCGTTTCATACCTTCGTCCAGTTCGGAAATAATCTTTTTCAACGCCTCTTCCGCATCCTGCAGGTCATTTCTCTGACCATTCATGAAGGTATAACGTTCCGAGATTTCTTTATAATCATCAATGGCGTTCACATTAACATTTCCAAGTGCCTTAATCTCATCTTTCATCTGGCTGCAGTTCTTCTTCAGTTCCGAAAGGCTGGTATATTCTTCCTTTCTAAGCGGGAGTGCTGCATTATAGGTCAGTTCATATTCTGACCACATATGGTTCATGAGACTCTCGGAATTCTCATCCAGTTTTTCCTTCTGACTGTTAATACGGAACAGTTCCTTATCCAGTTCATTCATTCTGGATGATAACTCTTCTCTCTTTCCAAAGAAAGATTTGTGAGAAGCAGACTGCTCCTCCTTCTTCTCCTGAAGTTCTGCTGTCCGTTCCTCCAGCGAAGCAGTTTTCTCCGTGAGCAAATTCATTTCCTGTTTCAGAGCCTGAATGCCTTCCTCCCGGCTTCTGGTATCGGATTCTGACTGTTCCCGGCTAATCTTCAACTCTGCCTGTTCCTGCGTAACTCTTGCGATCTCACCTTCGATTCGCTTCAGATTGGATGCCGCAAATTCTGCTTTCTGTTTGATGGATGCTGTATCCAGATGCAGCTCTTCCAGTTCTTTTGCTGCTTCTGCTTCCAGTCCGCGATCCTCATCCAGTCGTTTCTGGTAAGTCTCCACTGCATAAGTGTGAGCTTTTTCCATACTCTCAGAATCCTTCAATTCTGTCTGATTCTGCTCTTTCAGTGCTGCGATTTCCTGTGTCTGGTGAAGCAGTTCTGCCTCCTCTTTTCTGAGAGAAGAAAGTCCACTTCCAGCGGCTTCCCGCTGTGCTTTCAGTTGTTCCACATTCATGCGGGCCGTATTCTCACGTACACGGATCTCCTGCAGCACTGCTGCATTCTGATCGAGCTGTGAATAGCAGCTACTGCGGTCGTTCTGGAATTCCACCAATTTTGCTCTGGCAGTTTCCAGTATTTTTCGTGACTGTTCTACCTTTTCCCGCAGTTCCTCAATCTCGCGGTTTCTGCTTAAAAGGCTGCTGCTGTTTCGGAAAGAACCACCTGTCATGGAACCTCCCGGATTTAAGGATTCTCCTTCCAGTGTTACAATTCGCAGCATATGGTGATATTTTCTCTGCAGAGCAATCGCATGATCGATCTGATCCACAACCAGCGTCCTGCCAAGAAGCTGCGCCATAATATTCCGGTATCTGGCATCGGTCTGCACCAGCGTGTGGGCAAGGCCAATAACGCCCGGCTCTTTTAATGCCTGCAGGTTTTTAAATTCCTGCACGTTTCTGACTGCTGTCAGCGGTAAAAATGTCACCCGGCCAAAACGGTTCTGTTTCAGATACTGGATCAGGCGTTTTGCTGTCTCCTCATCTTCTGTAACTACATTCTGAATACTTCCGCCAAGTGCGGTCTCAATAGCAGTTTCATAGGTCTTTTCCGTCTGAATCAGGTCTGCAACCACGCCGCAGATGCCCTGCTCCTGATTTTTCCGCTCCATGATTTTACGGATACTTCCACCATAACCATCATATCGCTCCGCAAGATTCTGTAAGGATTCCAACCTCGATGCTTCTCTGTGATAAGCGGTCTGACCGTCTTCCAGTCTCTTTCTGCAGATCGTAATCTGCTGCTGAAGCCCGGCAATTTTCTTTTCTGCTGCTTCGCGCTCTGCATTTTTCTCCTGAAGTTCCTTCTGCACAGCTGCAAGTTCTTCTTCCCGTGCTTTCAGTAGTTCTTCCTGACCCATCTCCTCGCTTCGCATCTGAATCAGCTTCTGATTCACTTCTGCTTTCCGGATCTGAATCTGCTCCGTCATAGCCGCATAGCGCTGCAGTTTTCCCTTAATCGTTGCCCGATTATTCAGGAGTGCCATAATCTCGCTTTTACTATTTTCAATATTGGTCTGACTGTCTGCAATACGCTGCTGTATTTCCTGTAATTTCCGGTCAGCTGCCTCCTGTACTTTCTCTGCCTGTGCAAGCTCTGTATCCAGATCCGTCTTTTCTTTGAGCACTTCTGCTCTTTCTTTTTCACGCACGAGAAGTTCTTTTTCCATACTCTCCATGCGTTCCTGATAATGTCTGGAACTCAACTTTGCAGAACGGGCCTGTTCCTCAAGGACTGCAATCTGTCCTTTCACCTGCTGCTTTTCGACTCTCGCCTGCGCTGCATTTTCTTTTGCCTGATCAATTTCCCGCTCTACTGCTTCCAGTTCTTTTTCAATCCGCTCATACTCAAGCTTTGTGTTCTCAAAAGCGTCTGTCGTCTCAGCCAGATCTGACTTGGCAGCATTTTCTGCCTCTTCCAGTCTGGTAAGCTGTGCTTTCATGTTTTCCATCTCCATGAGGAATACATGTACTTCATACTCTTTCAGAATTTCTCTCTTCTTCAGGTATTCTCTCGCCTTTTCCGACTGACGTTCCAAAGGTCCCAACTGTTTTTCCAACTCTGTGAGAATATCGTTAACACGCAGAAGGTTCTGTTTTTCGTCTTCCAGTTTTTTCTCCGCGGTCTTCTTGCGCTTCTTGAATTTTACGATACCGGTAGCCTCATCAAAAAGCTCTCTGGCTTCTTCCGGCTTGGTACTTAAGATCCGGTCAATCTGACCCTGTCCGATAATAGAATAGCCTTCTTTACCTATACCGGTATCATAGAAAAGTTCCTGGATATCCTTCAGTCTGCAGACAGTTCCATTTAAAAGATATTCGCTCTCCCCTGATCGGTATAACCGTCTGGTAACCGTTACTTCCTCATATGCCACGGAAAGCTTGTGGTCTGAGTTATCCATGGTAATGGCAACCGATGCAAAGCTTAACGGTTTTCGGTTCTCCGTTCCTGAGAAAATAACATCCTGCATGGTACCGCCTCGCAGCTGCTTCACACGCTGCTCACCTAATACCCAGCGCACCGCATCAGCTACATTACTTTTTCCGGAGCCGTTCGGACCTACAATTCCCGTAATGCCGTTATGAAATTCAAATACGATCTTATTTGCGAAGGATTTGAACCCCTGCACCTCTATACTTTTTAAATACATACATCTTTTCCTGTCAGAGCATGATAAGCTGCTTCCTGCTCTGCCGCTTTCTTTGTTCTGCCGACACCGCGGCCGATGACACGGTCACCCAGCCTTGCCTCCACAATAAACTGTTTCAGATGATCCGGTCCCTCTTCTCCCACCAGTTCATAATGCAGAGTATCCGCATGATGGGCCTGAATCCGTTCCTGTAAAATGGTCTTGCTATCAAAAAAGAGCTGTTTGTGTTCCAAATCGTCCAGTACAAATTTTGCGATAAACTCTTTTGCGCTAGTAAAACCACCATCCAGATGAATTGCTCCGATCAGTGCTTCAAATGCATCTGAAGTAATCGAAGCTCTTAAACGTCCTCCGCTTAATTCCTCACCTTTTCCCAGCAGGATGTAATCTCCCAGCGGAATACTTTTTGCACAGAATGCCAGACTCTGCTCACATACAATACTCGCTCTTGTCTTCGTAGCATCCCCTTCCGGCATCTCCGGAAATTTCTCATATAAATACTCACTGGTTGTCAGCTCCAGCACTGCATCTCCCAGAAATTCCAGACGTTCATTACTCCGCAGTCTGCCCATATGGTGCTCATTGGCATAGGAGCTGTGACGCATGGCCTGTTCCAGAAGATCCTTGTCATGGAAGGTATATCCTATCTTCTCTTCCAGTTCTTTTAATTTATTCTTCATATCCATTTCATTCTTCTCCGGAAAGAAAAAGCCCCTTTCTACCGAAGGGGCTTTTCATTTGTCTAGTTTATTGCATTTTTAATCTGCTCAACAGCATCCCCGACTGATACGATCTTCTCAGCGTCCTCGTTTGAAATCTCAATATCAAATTCCTCTTCGATGCCCATAATAATCTGAAATACATCCAGGGAATCCGCTCCCAGGTCATCCACAAAGGTAGTGTCCATTGTGATCTCGTCCGCATCCACATTCAATACTTCCGCAATGATTTCCCGTAATTTGTCAAATTCCATGATTTTCAATCCTTCCTAGTTTTCTTCTGCCTGAATCCCGGCTTTGATTTTATCGTTCATCCGCTGTTCCGTGAAGGTTACACACTGGATGATGGAATTACGCACTTCCACTGCCTTAGAACTTCCATGAGTCTTCACTACCAGACCTTTCAGTCCAAGCATCGGTGCGCCTCCGTACTGGCTGGTGTCAAAGCGTTTCAGCGTCTGCTTCAATGCCGGTTTTACCAGCAGTGCGCCAATCTTGCTGCGCAGACTTGTCATCATACCTTTTTTCACCATGGAGATCAGCGTTGCGCCGACTCCTTCGTAGAGTTTCAGGATAATATTGCCGGCAAATGCCTCGCATACAATGACATCCGCATATCCGGACGGAATATCACGCGCCTCAATGCTTCCGATGAAATTGATATCCTTGCACTCTTTCAAAAGCGGGAACGTTTCCTTTACAAGTGCATTGCCTTTTTCTTCCTCGGCACCGATATTCACAATCGCTACTCTGGGGTTCTGAATGCCCATTACATTCTCCATGTAGATGGAACCCATCTTTGCAAACTGTACCAGATGGGAAGGTCTTGCATCCACATTGGCTCCGCAGTCAATTAACAGGGAAGCTCCCTTCTCAGTAGGTAAAAGCGGAGCAAGCGGCGGACGTTCCACACCTTTCAGCCTTCCAACGATCAGCTGTCCTCCTACAAGAACGGCTCCTGTGCTTCCTGCCCCTACAAAGGCATCTGCCTCACCATTCTTCACCAGTTTCATGGCTACTACAATAGAAGAATCTTTCTTTGTACGAATTGCCTGTACCGGCGGCTCTGCCATCTCAATCACTTCAGACGCGTTCACCACTTCCACTCTGGCTTCATCATAAGAATATTTCTTCAGTTCCGCACGGACTGTCTCTTCCGGACCTACCAGAATCACTTTCAGATCTTTTCGAAGTTCAAGTGCTTCCACAGCTCCCTTCACAATCTCCAGCGGTGCGTTGTCTCCGCCCATGGCATCGACTGCCACTCTCACCAGTTCCTGCATGCTTTCTCCTCCTTGTCATCTATATCATAATACGAAAAGCATTTCCCGAAGTCAATAGTTTCCCTTTAAAAAAGCGAAAAAGAAAAAACAGGATGCATGCCTTTTCCCGCAATGCATCCTGTATTCATTTTCATAAACAGACTATTTCCATTCTGCCACAACAGTCTCTCCTGCTACAGCATCCATTCCCGTCTGATAGGAAACTCCCGCGGATTTATCTCCTTCCATTACGATCTGCATTACTTCCATGCAATATCCTTTTGCTTCCAGGGCTTCTCTGTCAAAATGGATCAGTTTTGCACCTGCTTCTACTTTATCCCCGTTCTTGATATAAGATTCAAATCCTTCACCCTTCAGTTCTACCGTATCAACGCCGATATGAATCAGAATCTCAATACCGCCTTCCAGCTCCAGTCCGACTGCATGATTACTGTCATCCATGGTAACCGTCACAGTTCCTGCTGCCGGGGCAACCACTACCTCACCCGTCGGCTGGATTACTACACCATTTCCAAGTGCACAGGACGAAAATACCGGATCCTTTGCCTCGCTCATAGGAATTACCTTACCATCTGCAGCTGCCGTCATCTTATATCCTTCCGGCGCTTTTTTCTTCTTAAAAAAATCAAACATATTCTTCCTCCTGCTCTTTGGGCTTTCATCCTTCCCTGCTATGTTGTCCAGTATATCAAAGGCTTTAAGCAACGTCTATTCATTATTTCCTGCTCTATATGGAAGATTTTGTTTTTTCCATAGGTACCCGTCCGGGCGTCTTTATTCTGAAACGCTGGATACAGAAACGAAACAGACCATAATACAGGAGACCAAACAACAGTCCCACAGGCCAGAGAATCCACGGATTTTCCGCCATCGGCGCATTTAACGACAGTATGTAATCCAGAAGGTCAGCGCTGAAATTAAATCCGACGCGGAACGGCAGAACCGCACATACAAATCCTGACAGTCCCGTCAGCAATGCATGAAGCAGAAACAGTTCCGGTGCCAGGAACATAAAGGAAAATTCCAGTGGTTCCGTTACTCCGGTCAGTACAGAGCAGATAGAAGCAGTCAGAAGCAGTCCTCCCGCCATCTTCTTATATTCCGGAAACGCAGTATGGTACATGGCCAACGCAGCCCCGGGGAGTCCGAAAATCATAACCGGGAAAAAACCGGTCATATACATGCCAGTCTGTCCATAGACTCCTGTTCCGCTCCAGAACTGATTCAGATCGGAAATTCCTGCCACATCAAACCAGAATACGGAATTCAGCGCATGATGAAGGCCACTTGGAATCAACAGCCGGTTCAGAAATGTATAGACACCTGCTCCAAGCGCCCCTGTCTCTACCAGGGATTCTCCCAGATATACACAGATCCCATAAAGCGGCGGCCACAAAAACAGAAAAGCCAGTGATGCGGCTGCAGACTGTGCAACAGCCATCAGAATTGCAAGCCGTTTTCCGCCAAATACATGCAGCAAACCATCAAAATGACATTTCCGATAAGTATCACTGCAGTACGCTCCCAGCATACCGCAGAAAATTCCAACCAGCTGATTGTCAATATGTTCAAAAGAAGAGGCATCAACCATGTCTCCTGTCAGAATCAGCACATTGTCAACTGTCAGAATCTGCTGAACCACAATCCAGCTGGCAACACCTGCCAGTGCAGCTGTCCCGTCCTGCTCATCGGCCATCCCCACAGCCACACCGAGGGTAAACAGAAGACTCATATTGTCGATCAATGCCTTTCCTGCAGCCACCAGAACCCGTGAAAGCAGATAACTGTCCCCGTGACCAATCGGATCCATCCAGAACCCGATTCCCATCAAAAGTCCTGCCACCGGCAGACATGCCACCGGCAGCATTAAAGCCCGTCCAAGGCGATACGCATATTTCACAGCATTACTCCCTCTTTTGCCGTATATTGCCATAATGTTATCATATTATGATAGCAAATCACCTCTCTTATGTCAAATGCTCTGTCTTTATTTCTGTATGAAAAAAGCCCCGGAAACCGGAGCTTTTTTCTGAATATATGTGTGTTTTAGGATAGTGGATGTAATTACATCAGCTTCTTGAACTCATCAGCCACGAACTGTACCTTCGGTCCAATGATAACCTGAACAGAAGTTTTGCTCGGACGGATAACTCCGCTGATTCCTGCAGATTTGATCTTCTTCTCATCTACTGCAGTGTAGTCTTTGATCTCCAGACGAAGTCTGGTGATGCAGTTGTCAACGCTTGTTACGTTCTCTTTTCCGCCAAGACCTTCAAGAATGATTGCTGCCATGCTGGTGAAATCATCATTTGCAAGTTCGATCTTGGTCTCATCCTCTTCATCATCCTCACGGCCCGGAGTCTTAAGATTCCAGGTAGTGATTGCGAAGCGGAATACTACGTAGAATACGATAGCTGCTACAATACCGATCGGGATGATCAGCCATGTCTTAGCATGTGCCGGCAGAGATGCACTGAATACCAGGTCGGTAAGTCCTGCGGAGAAGGAGAAACCTGCTCTGAAGCCAAGTGCTACAGTAACTGCTGCAAATACTCCGTAAAGGATTGCATATACAAGATACAGTGCCGGAGCAAGGAACATAAATGCGAACTCGAACGGCTCAGTAACACCACAGATGAATGCACAGATCGCTGCTGCACCCATCAGGGAAGCTGCTGCTTTTTTCTTCTCCGGTTTTGCACAGTGGATAATTGCCATTGCTGCTGCCGGAAGACCGAACATCATACTCGGGAAGAATCCAGCCATGTACATACCTGCGCTTCCGCCTGCTCCATTGAGAAGCTCACCTGCCCAGTAAGAACCAAGGTCATTGATTCCTGCTGCGTCAAACCAGAATACAGAGTTCAGTGCATGATGCAGACCAAACGGAATCAGAAGACGGTTCAGGAAAGAATAAATACCTACACCAACAACTCCAAGACCAACGATTTTCTCACCTGCAAATACCAGTGCAGTGTAAACGATCGGCCATACGAAGAACAGAATAGCTGCTACGATAATGGAAACAACTGCCGTTACAATAGCAACACAACGTTTGCCAGAGAAGAAGGACAGTGCATCCGGAAGTCTGGTTCCTTTGAATTTGTTGTAGCAGGCAGAACCAATCAGACCTGCAAGAATACCGATGAACTGATTGCCGATTTTAGCAAATGCTGCATTCGCCTCAGCTCCGGTCAGAGTAGCTACAACACCGCTGGACAGAAGGTTGGTGATCATCAGCCAGGATACCAGACCTGCCAGACCTGCTGTACCATCATTATCATCTGCCATACCTACTGCTACGCCGATAGCGAACAGCCAGGACATATTATCGATCAGTGCTCCACCTGCTTTTACCAGGAAGAATCCAATGATCTGAGCTGCGCCGCTGATGTCACCACCCTGCATGGTGCTCGGACAGAGCGCATAACCAATTCCCATCAGAATACCACATACCGGAAGGCATGCAACTGGAAGCATCAGGGATTTTCCAAGTTTCTGTAAATATTTCATCATATCTACATTTTCCTCCTTTTTTTGAACTCTCGTTCTTAAGTTGATTTTATTATATAAAAATCAGCTGGAAGTGTATAGTTACGATCTTCTCCTTCCTATGGAGTATCTTCGATTATTAAATATCTATAAAATTTTAAGAAAAAAACTTAAAACACCCTTATATGGATTTTTTTATTTTTCCTATGGATTATTTTCTTATTTCCTATTAAAATAGACATACTGAACAAAAATCATTTATACTGTAACTGTTATCTGTTCAAATATGCACGAAAGGAATTTCCATGCATTTCGATGAAAATTACACAGAAAAATCTTTCCGCACTCTACAGAACTTTGCTCTCGTAGGTCTGCGCAATCTGAAAATCCGGCACCGGCTGATACTTTCCTATTCTATATCCACAGTTCTTCCACTGGTTGCCGTCTATATTTACACCTATTTTCGATACGGTACTTCTTCCATCACCGGACAGGTGCTGGTACTGTCGCTTCTCATGGCATGTGTCTCTATGACCATGACTACTTATACTTATTTAAGTATCTCCAGCCCGATCAATCAGATGGTAGAAACCTGCCAGACCATCTCCGACGGTGATATGGAGAAACGTATCCATGATCAGGGAAATGATGAACTCGCCTTCCTGTCCGACAATATCGACAGTATGGTGACAGAGATTCAGCTTCTTCTGGAACAGCGTCAGCAATCTGAAGCCAAAAAACGGGAACTGGAATTGAAAATGCTGCAGTATCAGATCAATCCGCATTTTCTTTTCAATACTTTGAATACGCTCCGACTGGTTGCCCAGATGAATCAGGACAAAGTCGTCGCAGAAGGCATCTGTTCCTTGAGCGAACTTTTGAAAAACACATTGATCAATGATCATGAATTTATTACGATCCGGGAAGAAATAGCCAACCTGAAACATTATTTTTCCATACAGGCGATCCGCTATGCCGGAAGCTTCCATACGAATTATGAAATCGACCCGGAACTGGAACACTGTATGCTGCCAAAGCTAATTCTTCAGCCGCTGGCAGAAAACTCTGTCCTTCACGGTTCTTATAACGATGGAACGATTATGGAAATTTTTGTCCGTTGTTTCCGTAAACAGGATGACATTGTCCTGGAAGTAGCTGATCTCGGCAAAGGATTTGATATGAATGATAAAGCTTCCGCCCCCAAAGGACTGGGTGGTATCGGAAGCCGTAATGTAAATGACCGTATCCATCTGTATTTTTCAGACAATTACGGTTTAACGGTCACAAGCGCCCCTGGCAAAGGAACAACCTGCAGAATTTTAATTCCGGCAATTGTTTCTGAGACAGAAGATGCAAAGGGAGGAAATTATGTATCAAGTACTGATCGTCGATGACGAACCCATTGTTAAAATTGCACTCCGTTCCATGCTGGACTGGGGTACTCTCGGATTTCATATCTGCGCTACTGCTTCCAATGGGCAGGAAGCATTGGAAATGGCAGAAAAATACCGACCCGATCTCATTATCTGCGATCTGAAAATGCCGGTTATGGACGGAATTGAACTGATCCAGACAGCAAAAGACCGTAAGATGGACTGTGAATTTCTTGTCATCAGTAACTACGAAGACTTTAATTATGTAAGAACTGCTCTGGTTCTTGGTGCATCCGATTATATCCTAAAGGTGAGTATCAGCCCGGAAGAGCTGACCTCACAGTTACAGAAGATCCGGGAAAAACTGGAACTGAAAAAGAAAACACAGCAGCAGACACAGGCAGATACTGTCGAGGAATCTCTGATCCATCAGGGTCGGCATGCTGCATGGCGTGAATTTTTCACTCACAAAAGCTATCCTCTCTCCGATCTGCTCTCCATCACCGGCACAGACACATCAAATCTCGGCTCTCTCGCGCTCTGCGAGATCTCTTTTGACTGGTATGATCAGCAGATGGAGACTCTTCCGTCAACCGAACTGATACGGAGTACTCTGAAAAACGCACTGGAACATTTCAACCGCAGAAGAATCATCTTCTTCAGTTCCAGCAACACGCTCATTGTTATTCCTGAAGAAGAGTTAAATGCTCATCAGAATACCATAGCCGGACTGGCTGCACGTATCGAACAGTTATTTCGGTACTATATGCCTCTGTCTCCCGCTATCCTCTATCAGGACGGAATTGCCAATCTCGAGGAAGCCCGCAAGACCTATCATCGTTTTCAGGATCTGCTGGAGTTAAACTTCTATCATATGTTCGGTCTCACCGACGCTGCCGGACTTGATACAACCTCCACGATCCCAGCTATTTCCTATAAGGATCTGGCCGCCGATATTCTGGCTCTGCCAAAAGAAACCTGCCTGGACAGCGCACTGGAACGTGTCTCTGAGATTCTCAATGCCTGCAGCCAAAAAAATGTACTGCCCTCCCGGGTAATCCAATATTTCGTCCGTTTTCTGGACGAGCTTGGCTATCACATTTCCGGTGTCAGCATTGCTTCCCATGATCAGATCGTGGAAAGAATCGAATGCATCCGTAATGCCGTCAGTCAGGAAGAACTGAGTCTTCATCTGGAACAGGCACTAACCACCTTTTTCCGCCCGACAGACACTTCTGCTGCGCAGACGGAACAGTACAGTTCTGAGGTTCTGCAGGCCATTTCCTACATCCATGAGAACTACAGCCGTAAGATCAGTCTGGCTTCTGTGGCCGAGCATGTAGGATTAAGCTCCGGATATCTCTGCCGGATCTTTAAGGAAGAAACAGGTGTCAGCATCAATGCCTACATAAATAATCTTCGTATGACCCACGCCGGTGAACTGCTGGCCGATAAGAACAGTTATATCAAGGAAGTCGCCATCTCTGTAGGTTTTGAAGACCAGCTGTATTTCAGCCGCCTGTTTAAACGCTATTATGGTGTCACACCGTCTGAATACAGAGCCGGTGGTGCTTCATCTGTATAAAAAAGCAATTTGTTCTTATGCAGCGCATACGCATGAAAAAAAGACGTGTCAACCTATAAAAGGAACCGCTCTCGCTAAGTCCTCGTCCAGCAGTACTAACATTCGAACGTCGCCTTTGGCTCGTTCTCATGAAGTACTGGGACTGTGGACGTTCCTTTTATAGGTTGACACTTTCTTTATCATAAGATATCAAGCATACGGCCAATCGTTTGTTAATATCTAAGAATTCAGCATAGTCATCGGCACTTAAATCAATATTGGCATTGGTATTCTTATTTACTCGCTGCGACAATTCTGCGTAACGATCACCTACTGATATATGCCTTATCTTTTTTGAATATATCCCAAATTGGGATACGGAAGCAAAAAAAATCAAGAGTTTCATTCAGAAACCCTTGATTTTTCAATGTTTTTTGGCTTAGTCAACAGAAACGATCTCTTTCTTGTTGTAGCTTCCACAAGCCTTGCAAACTCTATGCGGCATCATAAGCGCACCACATTTGCTGCATTTTACCAAGTTCGGAGCACTCATTTTCCAGTTTGCTCTTCTCTTATCTCTTCTTCCTTTGGAAGATTTATTCTTAGGACAAATAGACACAGGTTACACCTCCTCTATGCTTTCTCGATTCATTTTATCGTTCGTCGAACCTGCACAGGAGGTCCGTCTCACTCACACTTTATCAATTATACACACGCATCAGCAGTGTGTCAAGCGTTTTTTTCTTATTTTGTCAGTCTCAGAGTCTCTCTTGCGATAGCCAGCTCCTCGTTGGTCGGGATCAGCATAACTTTTACTTTGGAATCTGCTGCGGAGATCACTCTTCTCTCGCCACGAACATTGTTAGCTTCGTCGTCGATCTTAACACCAAGGTATCCAAGGTAATCGCAGATTGCTTTTCTGCTGACTTTATCATTTTCACCTACACCAGCAGTAAATGCGATGGCATCAACACCATTCATAGCTGCAGTGTAAGCACCGATATATTTTGCTACACGATATACGAATGCCTGAAGAGCTACATCTGCAAGATGATTTCCCTCTTCTTTTGCTTTCTCAATATCACGGAAGTCACTGGAAATTCCGCCGCTCATACCAAGTACACCGGATTTCTTGTTCAGAATATTCAGCATCTCGTTGATGTCGATACCCTCTTTGTTGCAGATGAACTGGCATACAGCCGGATCAATATCACCACTTCTGGTTCCCATGATCAGACCTTCCAGAGGAGTCAGACCCATACTGGTATCTACACATTTTCCACCAATGGAAGCAGATACGCTGGCACCGTTTCCAAGATGGCAAACGATTACTTTTGCGTTCTCCGGATCCAGATTGCCGAATTTGATAGCCTCGCCAGATACAAACATATGGCTGGTTCCATGGAAGCCGTAACGACGAATGCTGTATTTCTCATAGTACTCATGCGGAATTGCGTACAGATAAGCTTTCTCCGGCATAGACATACCAAAAGCAGTATCCCATACAGCTACGTTAGCTTTGCCCGGCATAACAGCCTCACAAGCCTCAATTCCCATCAGGTTAGCCGGGTTGTGCAGCGGTCCAAGATCGAAGCACTCACGGATTACTTTCTTAACATCTTCGTTTACAACGATGGACTCGCAGTATTTGGTTCCTGCATGCAGTACACGATGTCCTACAGCTGCGATCTCGTCAGTACTCTTAACAACACCGTGCTCAGCATCCTGCAGCGCATCCAGAACCAGACCGATAGCAACTTTATGATCCGGCATAGCCTGCTCTACAATGTATTTGTCTTTTCCCGGTACCTGATGAGTCAGTTTGGAGCCTTCAATACCGATTCTCTCGCAGAGACCTTTTGCTACTACGCTCTCATCGTCCATATCGATCAGCTGATATTTCAGGGAAGAGCTTCCGCAGTTGATAACTAAAATTTTCATGGATATGTTTCTCCTATACTTGAATAATATTTCTGTGCGCAGAGCAGCCGCTCATGTCCGCAATTTTTATTTAACGATCTCGCCGTATACTTCTCTGCCGCATCCAGCTGCGTTAGACTCGTCAGTGTCGATATGCATAGCCAGAGCAAATTTCGGGCTTACACGAACTACTACATCACCGAATACAAGGCTTCTTCCGTCAGTATCGATCTTAACAGATACAACTTCTTTGTCCTGTACACCAAGTTTCTCAGCGTCTTCCGGAGTAGCATGAATGTGACGTTTTGCTGCGATAACGCCCTCTTTCAGCTCAACCTCGCCGCACGGTCCTACCAGCTTACAGGCACCACTTCCAGCGATATCACCGGACTCACGAACCGGAGCTGCAATTCCAAGAGTACGTGCATCTGTCAGGGAGATCTCTACCTGGCTTGCGGAACGAACCGGTCCAAGAATGGAAGCGGTCATCTCTTTCTTCGGTCCAACGATGGTTACCTTCTCATTAGAAGCATACTGTCCCGGCTGAGAAAGGTCTTTTTTCTTGGTCAGCTGATAGCCTTTTCCGAAAAGGACCTCCAGGTCCTCCTGAGTTACATGTACGTGACGTGCAGATGTTTCAACAATAAATTTCATAATTTATTATCCTCCTGATAAATAGAATATTATATAATGGTAACGCTGTCTCTGGCAGCTTTACTAACCTGGTAATTTTTCAATCTCAGATACGAGAATGCAGTTTGGTGTCTCCACCTTTAACGGTTTGCCCCACATACTGAAGTATTTCTTCTCATAATTAATCTTGAAAATCGTCATGGTATTCGTCTCATGGTTCAGAGACATAATATGGCGGTTATCCGGGAAGAAATCTGCCGCTTTCGGATAATCTCCGCTGATAGGCAGAATGCAGATCTTCTCCAGCTTTCCGGTCTCCCTGTCAATCTTGAAGATACCAATGCTGTTGTCTCCTGCATTGGAGCAGAGCACATACTTCCAGTCTCTGGAAAAACGCAGTACACATGCCGCGCTTCCGCTGGAATGATAATCATTCAGCGTGGAAATGGTCTGTAGCAGTTCGAAAACCGGCCCTCTTGGACCATCTTTATAAGAATACACACTGATATAGTTTTTCAGTTCACAGATCAGATAGGCAAATCGTCCATCCGGGCTGAACTTGATAATGCGCGGAGCACTTTCCAGTTCGCAGCGGAGCATGTCTACCAGCGTGATCTTTCCGGTTTCATGGTTAAACTTGTAGATCTTCACCTGATCCACACCAAGATCCACCGCACACAGATATTTCTGATCCGGCGTAATGTTCACACAGTTTACATGTGGACGGAAATTCCGTTCTGCTACGCTTCCAAGTCCTTTATGGAAGATCTCATCTGTCATTTCTCCGATGGTGCCGTCCTCATTCAGGCGCATCACCGTGACTTTTCCGTCATGCCAGCCTCCAACGAACAGGAACTTATCCTGCTTGTCCGTCGACAGATAACATCCTCGCATGCCGCAGATGGATGCACTGTTCATCGGTTCAAGGTCTCCGTCTGGAAGAATCCGAAAAGAACGGACTCCTTCATCAGCAATGGAATACAGGTATTTCCCGTTGTGGGATTTTTTGATATAAGACGGATTATTGATAGGAACTACCTTTCGTTCCTTCGCCTGTCCGTTTTCCACATCCAGATCATAGATATAAATTCCCTTGCTGCTGCCATGCGTGTAGGTGCCTACATATGCCACATAATTTTTTTCTTCCATGATGGCTTTCCTCCATTTGGCAATTCTCTAAATCTGACAAAGGTTCTGCTCACAATCAATAAAATATTAACATATTTTTATTTTTTTGTTAAGCATTTTGGGATTATTTTTCAAAATAATTGTGCATAATATTCAACGTATGTTGAATTTCCTCATCTGTATGTGCATCGGAAATAAACATTGCCTCAAACTGGGAGGCTGCAATATACACACCGTTCTCAAGCATATAGCGGAAGTACTCTGCAAATTTCTTCGTATCAGAAGTTTTTGCACTGGTATAATCCACAACCGGCTGGTCAGTAAAGAACAGGCTTCCCAGAGAACCAACATGATTTACCTGATAAGGAAGCTGCAGATCTTTACACATCTTCTCCATCCCTCCGTAAAGCATCTCGCCCAAAGCATTGAGATGCGCATATACTTCCGGATGTCCGTTCAGATACTGAAGCTGCGCAAGACCTGCTGCCATAGCTACCGGGTTACCGCTCAATGTACCTGCCTGATATACCTTTCCTACCGGAGATACGACTTCCATCACTTCTTTACGTCCGCCGTATGCGCCGACCGGCATACCGCCACCAATGATCTTTCCGTAAGTAGTCAGATCAGACTGCACGTCAAAATACTCCTGCGCACCCGCTTTTGCCAGACGGAATCCGGTAATTACCTCATCAAAAATCAGAAGAGAACCGTTCTCTGTACAGAGTTTTCTTAAACCTTTCAGAAATCCTTCCTTCGGAGGAACCACACCCATATTAGCACCGACCGGCTCCACGATTACGGCTGCAATCTCTTTTCCCCAGCTATCAAACAGTTTCTCCACGCCTGCCAGATCATTGTAAACTGCCAGAAGTGTATCTTCCGTTGCACCTGCCGGAACTCCTGAACTGTCAGGAACTCCTGCAGTCATAACACCGGAACCTGCCTTTACCAGCATGGCATCACTGTGTCCGTGATAGCATCCTTCAAATTTGATAATCTTATTTCTTCCTGTATAGCCTCTTGCTGCACGGACAGCACTCATGACTGCCTCCGTACCGGAGTTTACCATACGCACCATCTCGATAGACGGTACCATATCGCAGATCAGACGGGCCATATCTACTTCTGCTTCCGTAGCTGCACCAAAGCTCAATCCCTTTTTGCATGCCTCTGCTACTTTCTCCAGTACCATCTCATTGGCATGTCCAAGAATCATCGGTCCCCAGGAACCTACATAATCCAGATAACGGTTGCCATCGGCATCTGTCATGTAAGCACCCTCTGCAGATGCAATAAATCTCGGTGTCATTCCTACAGAACCAAATGCACGAACCGGTGAATTAACACCACCCGGAATCATTTTCACTGCTTCTTTAAAAAGCTTTTCTGATCTTTCTGTCTTCATCTAGCCAATTCTCCCCTCATCCATAAAATGCGCGATTTCTTTTGCATAATAGGACATGTAAATATCCACGCCTGCGCGATATGCACATGCTGCCATTTCGCAGAGAATGGCCGCTTCATCCACATAACCAAGCTTTGCAGCTGCTTTTACCATGGCATATTCCCCGCTGACACTGTAAGCTGCCATCGGTACATCCGTCAGATCTTTGATCTCACGCACCATATCAAGATAAGACATTGCCGGTTTTACCATAATAATGTCTGCGCCCTCATCGATATCCAGCATTGCTTCCTTGATACCTTCTCTTCTGTTGTGATAATCCATCTGATAACTCTTCCGGTCTCCGAACGCCGGTGCACTACCTGCCGCATCACGGAACGGGCCATAAAAAGCAGACGCATATTTAACTGCATAGGACATGATCGGAGTGGTCACAAAACCATTCTTATCCAGGCCCTCACGAATGGCACGGATATGTCCGTCCATCATATCGGACGGAGCTACCATATCAGCTCCCGCCTGTACCTGGGACACTGCAATCTGTGCCAGTTTTTCCAGCGTCAGATCATTGTCCACATACTCTCCTTTCAGGATTCCACAATGTCCGTGGCTGGTATACTCACACATGCAGACATCACCTATGTAATACAGATCCGGAACTTCCTTCTTTGCCTTCTCCAGAGCTCTCTGAATGATACCGTCGCAGGCATAGGCACCGCTTCCCACTTCATCCTTGTGCTCCGGGATTCCGAACAGCATAACACTGCCAACTCCTGCATCTGCCAGTTCATTCAGTGCTTCCGGCATACGGTCCAGCGTATAACGAAACTGCCCTGGCATGGTCGGGATTTCTTCTTTTTTATTTTCCCCGTCCATCACAAACATAGGATATACCAGGGAACTTTTATCCATTCTGGTCTCCCTCACCATTTTTCTGAGTTTTGCTGACGTCCGAAGTCTTCTCGGTCTAATCGTCATATCCATCTTGAAAAACCTCTTTTCTTATCTTATCTGTCCATGTCTTTGCCAGATGATGGTCACTGCCTCCGGCATTGATTCCTATTACCAGATCGCCATTCACTGCCACTCCTGGAAATTGGAAATCACAGTGTTCTCTGTTGCTGCAGACATTTACCAGAATTTTTTTCTTCCGACATTCCTGCCAGATGGCTTCATTTACTTCTGCGCTGTCAGTCGCTGCCAGTACCATAAAAGCATCCTCCGGAATGCTGTCCGGCGCATATGCCTCCTGACTGTAGGAGAGCCTTCCTTCTTTCCACGCTTTCTGCACCGGTTCGGAAGCTTCCGGTGCAAAAACAGTCAAAGACGACGTAAAAGCCAGCAACGTTTCCACTCTCCGGGAAGCGATTCTGCCGGCTCCATACACCACAATCTTTTTATCTGAAATATCAAGAAACAAAGGAAATTTTCTGGCCATTACATTCTCTCCATGGCGATCTGTCTTTACTCCTCTTATTGTACCTCGCCGGTGATTATAATGTCAACCGCTGACAGCCGAAAAAAGAAAATGTATGATTTCTATAACATAAATTTCTCAATAATTTCCCTGACAGCTCCCTGATTATTATCAGCAAGCGTCACATAATCTGCTGCCGCTTTCACTTCCGGGCGTGCATTGGCTACTGCACAGCCTGTGCCTGCAGCTTTGATCATGGAAATATCATTATTCTCATCTCCTGCTGCCAGAGAATTCGCAATCGGAATCTCAAGCCGCTTGCAGAATGCTTTCAGTGCTTCCCCTTTTTCCACACCGGTGGGCAGAATCTCCAGGTACTCCCGGCAGCTGAAACACATGCTGATCTGCCCTTTTGTCCAGGCGTCATCTTTGCGGAACGCATCGATCTTTTCAAAATCATGAAGATCAATGGCAAGCATTTTGCAGGCTTCCTCGTGCATACCCTCATAAAGATCCGGAAGCACTTTCGGCATCATACCTGTTTTGTGAGTATAATGATGCAGACATTCCCCGTCTTCATCCGCAATGACATAATCTCCCTCATAGGTCTGAATGTAAAGTCCTGCTTTTCTTGCCTTCTGCACTGCAGTCCTCATTAGTGGAAGCGGAATCGTCTTCTGATACAGAATCTCTCCTGTCACTGCATCCAGCACCAGCCCGCCGTTAAATGCAATAATATATCGAAGGCCGATCCTCTCCAGATCCCATTTTTTCAAAAGACCTCTGGCACTGGCATATGGTCTTCCCGTCGTAATCACAATCTCATGTCCCGCCTTCGCGGCAGCTTCCATAGCCTCATAGTTTTCCTTCGGAATCTGAATCTCGTCATTCAGCGTTGTACCATCCATATCCAGAAACAGTGCTTTTCGTTCCATTTTTTATACTCTCCTACATGGGTTCTGCCGGAATAAATACCCGGTCATGTACCTGCTCTTCTTCATGCTTTTTCACAAGGCTCTTTGCATATTCCATAAAATACTGCTGTGCGCTGAGTGCCTGCTTCCCGCGGCGGTCCACTTTTTCATAAGTGCCGTCCGGTTTTTTCACCTGCGCCTTCAACGTATCTTTCAGCTGAATTTCCAACACATGCATGGCTTCTTTTTTCAGATGTTCATTCTCAATCGGGAACAGAATCTCCACACGGCGGTCAAGATTTCGCGGCATCCAGTCAGCACTGGACAGATAAACTTCCTCATTTCCGCCATTCAGGAAATAATAGATCCGACTGTGCTCCAGAAATGTTCCCACAATGGAGCGGACACTAATATTCTCACTAATGCCCGGAATCCCCACTTTCAGGCAGCAGATACCTCTGACAATAAGATCGATTTTCACCCCTGCTGCACTTGCCTCATAGAGCGCCGCAATGATCCCCTGATCGCAGAGTGAATTCATCTTTGCCACAATATGAGCGGATTTTCCATTTCTGGCATGCTCCGTCTCTCTGTGAATCATCATCAGGAACCGATCCCGAAGCCACAACGGAGCCAGTGACAGCTTATTCCATCCGGCAGGCTCCGAATAACCTGACAGCATATTAAATACTGCCGTTGCATCTTCCCCGATTGCTTCTGAGCAGGTGAGCAGTCCCATATCCGTGTAAAGCTTTGCTGTGGAATCATTATAGTTTCCGGTTCCCAGATGCACATATCTGCGAATGCCGTCCTCTTCCCTGCGCACCACCAGCGTAATCTTGCTGTGCGTTTTCAGGCCTACCAGTCCATAGATCACATGACAGCCTGCGCGCTCCAGCATCTTCGCCCATGCGATGTTATTTTCTTCATCAAACCGTGCTTTCAGTTCTACCAGCACTGATACCTGTTTACCATTCTCCGCCGCCTGAGCAAGTGCAGCAATAATCGGTGAGTTTCCACTGACACGGTACAATGTCTGTTTAATTGCAAGCACATCTTTATCTCTCGACGCCTGCTTTACAAAATCCACCACCGGATCAAACGTCTGATATGGATGGTGCATGAGAATATCCCCTTTACGGATTTCCTCAAAAATATCACTTTTTCCAGTCAGTTCCGGCACCGGCTGTGGGATATATTTCGGCTCTTTCTGTCCATTAAAGCCTTCCAGTCCGTACATCTTCATCAGGAACGTCAGATCCAGCGGACCTCCAATCCGATAGATTCCATCTTCCTTAACAGAAAACTCTTTTTTCAGAATCTTCAGAAGCCGTTTATCCACTTTTTCATCAATTTCCAGCCGGATGACTTCTCCCCACTGCCGCTTTCTCAGCTGTTTCTCAATTTCTTTCAGAAGATCGGATGCTTCATCTTCATCAATAGTCAGATCTGCATTTCGCATAATCCGGTATGCATGTACACAGAGAATGTCATAGCTCAAAAATAACTTCTGCATATTCCTGGATATCATTTCCTCCAGGAGAATCACGGAACGCTCTCCCTTCCTGCTCTCCGGAATCACGATAATACGCGGCAGCACTGCAGGCACCTGCACAGTAGCAAACTCCAGTTCTGCATCTTCCTCATTCTTTTTCTTCAGAAGTGCGCAGAGATTCAACGTTTTATTTACAATCAGAGGAAACGGTCTGGAAGAATCTACTGCCATGGGTGTCAGCACTGGGTACACATTTTCCATGAAATATTCATCCACATAACGCGCCTGCTCCTCTGTCAGATCATGATAGTCCTGAATCACCTGCAGACCGCACTGGCGAAGTCCCGGAAGCAGAGAACGCTGCCAGGTAGAATACTGTACGTTGACAAACTCATGCACACGGTCATGAATCGCATCAAGCTGCTCTCTCGCATTCATGCCGGCAATATCTTTCCCCTTATATTCTGCATTTACCATATCAAGCAGGGATGCCACGCGAACCATAAAGAATTCGTCCAGATTAGAAGCGGTAATGCTTAGGAATTTCAGGCGTTCAAAGAGTGGAATACTTTTATCTCTCGCTTCACTCAGGATACGCTCGTCAAATCCCAGCCAGCTCAATTCCCGGTTTTCATAATATTCTGGTCTGGTATATTCGTTTTTCATATTCCGCTCCTCCTACAAGAGTTTTTTTGCTTTCAGCACCGGACGAATACTGTATACTTCCTCAAAGAATTCCGCCTTTTCCCTGAACAGTGCCTGCTCAAGAGTCAGATCTTCTGCCGTATCCACCAGAATCTGCATGGTATGGCCACCCTTCATGCTCACTTTAATATCTTTAATCTTCTGCTTATGGCTTCTGTCAAGGGCATTGGCTACCCGCAGGATTGCCGTCAGCTTGGCAATAATCAGATATTCTTCTCTGTCCAGCAGAGATCCTGCTGCCAGTTCTTCATAGGACATGAACAGACTGCTGTTAAACCGAACCACATTGGCCACCATCTCACGTTCTGCATGAGAGAGGCCGATGATCTCCGTTGCCATAATAATATTGTAAGAACACGCAGAAGACTGTGCCATATTAATATACTTTCCGCAGTCATGAAGCAGTACCGCGATCTGAAGCAGCAGCCGTTCCCTTCTATCCAGTCCGTGAACCGACTTCATCTTGTCAAAAATAGTCAGTGCCAGATGTTCCATCATCTGCGCATGGCTTTTGTTCGTATGATAGCGCTTTGCAATATTACGCGCAGATTCAATGATATCGTTTTCAAAATTATGCTTCGGTTTTACAATCCGGCTGCGTTCCGCATAATCATAAGCAAGACCATCTCCCAGATCTGTGCCGACGATGATTACATTTTCCGCACCGGTCTCATCCATCAGCCTTTTATACATCACCAGCGTCGGAAGGAGAAGTGAACTGTTTTCCTGAGAAATTCCCATTTTTTCAGCCATCACCTGCGATCCCTGATTCATGAAATCATCATAAAAGTTAAAAAATTCTGTTCTTGTAATACGACTGCTCTCAGAACTGCTGTGAATGTACTGATTCACATACTGAATATAACTTCCCACCAACAGAATATTCTGGATATTCCGATCTTTCAGAAACAGTTTCCTATATGTGCGCAGTTCATTATTCAGAAGCTCTTCCATAACCGCCGTATAATGTACCGTACGCTCCGCCACGTCGGTCAGCCGTTCCCTGAGCCTTAAAGTACCCAGGCGGATATTCTGCGTAGTCACAAGATTTTCCTTATCAAACAGTGAGATCTGAATACTTCCGCCACCCACATCCACAATGGCCGTTCCCTGCTCGATAATATCCTGGAATTTTTCCTCATTGGATGCGATGGATTTATACCCGAGAAAACGCTGTTCAGAGTTGCTTAGAATCTCAAGCCGGATACCAGTCCGCAGGAAAATGCGATCAAGGAACACCAGTGTATTCCTTGTCTCTCTGATCGCGCTGGTCGCACAGGCACGGTAGTCTTCCACTCCGAATTCCTTCATCATCTGTTTAAAATCCAGCAGCACAGCACACAACTCATCTGTCAGCTCCGTGCTGATCTTGCCGGTTGCATAGGTATCTCTTCCAAGTTCCATCCGATGCCGCACATGGTTCAGCACCCGTATTCCGTTTCTTGCAGAAAGCTCATAGATTTTCAGATTTACTTCATAGCTTCCCACATCAATTGCGCCGAATATCCTGCAACCCATATCTGTTCCCCCGTCTTTTTCTTTACTGACGTCCTGTTGTTCCGAATCCGCCTCTGTCTTTTCCTGTGAGTTTTTCTGTCTCTTCAAATACAATCTGCGGCTGATGTTCCATAATGCGGAACTGGCAGATCCGGTCATTTACATGAATCTCGGTATCTCTCATAGCGAGTGCCGGAAAAAACCACTGGTCATTGTCTCCACAATAACTCTCATCAATCAGTCCGCAGCTATTGGTCTGCAGCAGTCCGAAATTTTTGAAAGTACTGCTTCGCGGAATCACATGTGCCTCATATCCTTTGGGAAGCTCCATGGCAATACCAAGTGGGATCAGTTTAAACTCACCCTGTTTCATGGTTATATCTTCTGCTGCGCGCAGGTCAATCCAGTCAGATTTTCCTGCGACATAAGTCAGCTTCTCGATTTTATCTGAAAAATACTTAATCTTAATTGTCTCCATTCTTCTGTTGCAACTCCTTCTATTATGCGTACAGCACCACTTTTCCAAGCTTTCTCGTCATCTGCACATCAATTACACGCTGGTTTTCGCTTCCTTTCCACGGAAGAGCATTGTCTTTTAACTCTTCTACAAAACGACCATCCACCAGAACATCCAGATATTGAATCAACTCCAATTTCTGAATCTGTTCCCACTGGTAACCGGTATAAAGCCATATGGTCTTATCCGGATATCTTGTTTTTATTTCACGGACAAAAGCGGTCAGTTCTTCTCTGTTGGTTTCAAAAAGTGGATCACCGCCACTGAATGTAATACCGCTTACATAATCTTTATCCAGTTCTTCGTAAATTTCCTGCTTCGCTGTCTCATCAAATATAAGACCTCCGTCGGGATCCCAGGTAATGGGATTCTGACAGTTTTTGCAGTGATGAGAACATCCGGCCAGCCACAAAACTACCCGAAGTCCATCTCCGTTCAACATATCATCCTTGGTAATATTATGATATCTCATCGTTTTTTCTGCCCCACTTATATGTCATAATTCTCCAAAATACATTTTCTGAGAAGTGTCAGCGCACGAATAACTGCCTGTTCACGGACAGCTGCACGGTCTCCTGCAAAATGATATTCTTCCACTTCAACATTTCCGTGTACACAGCAGCCGACATAGACAAGCCCCACCGGGTCACCGTTCTCCCCGCCATCCGGTCCTGCATAGCCGGTCACACTGACACAGGCATCGGATTCTGCCATAAAAGCTCCTCCCTTTGCCATCTCTTTTGCAGTCTGCTCACTTACTGCCGTATATTTTTTAAGTGTAGATTTCTTTACCCCGACCATTTTTCTCTTCGCACGGTCTGAATAAGTTACAAATCCCTGCCGGAATACCTCTGAGCATCCCGGTACATCTGTCAGACGCGCACTGATCATTCCGCCTGTGCAGGATTCTACCGTGGATACGGTCATCTGCTGTTCTTTTAACAGGTCCACTATAGTCTGTTCCAGAGATACACTTTTCTTGGTTGTATAAATACTGCTTCCGAAGCGGACCTTCAATTCTCGCACGGCAGCTTTCACCGTTTCTCTTGCATTCTCCCCGTCGGAAGAGATCTTTATCATCACTTCACCGAAAGCGCCCTCGAGATCGATCTTCGCTGCATCCTGTGCAGTCAGAAGATCACTGATCTTTTCTCTCACTTCCGGAATCTCTGCTCCGCAGAGCTTCACCTGTTTTACAAATCCGCTTTCGTTCTCCATCTCAAATTTCTCCTTCCAGAATCACCTGTTTGTTCTTCACCAGGTAGTCAATCAGGGACACAACCGTCAAAATCAATGCGATCCAGGTAAGCACCAGACCAATCATGTCGAACACACCACCCAGATTCAGAATCAATACAATGATCATGAGCATCTGAAAAGTTGTCTTAAATTTTCCCCAGTAGCTGGCCGCAATGACCACACCATTGTCAGAAGCCACCAGACGGAAACCGCTGATGATAAATTCCCTGCTGATGATAACAATCACCATCCATGCCGGAAGACGTCCCATCTCCACCAGACAGATCATAGCCGCACATACCAGAAGCTTATCCGCCAACGGATCCATGAATTTTCCAAAATCTGTAATCAGATTATATTTTCTTGCAATTTTTCCATCCAGAAGATCTGTAAGACTCGCAATAATAAATACAGCTACTGCCCACAGATCATAGCCATTCAGCATCAGTGCCACAAAAGGAATTACCAGGATCACCCGGAAAATCGTCAGTTTATTCGGCAGATTCATCGTCAATCTCTCCTATCAAATCATAATCATCCGCACCGGTCACTTTGACCTTTACAAAATCACCGGACATGAGTTCCTCCAGGGTCTGGACAAACAGATAACCGTCCACACCCGGAGCATCCTTATAAGTTCTTGCCACATAAGCATACTCATCCGCTACTTTTCCCTCAATCATACACCACAGGGATTTTCCAACCATATCCTCTGCTTTTTCAAAGGAAATCTCCTGCTGAAGCTCCATGATCTCGTCCCGGCGCTCTTCTTTGACTTCTTCCGGGATCTGATCCGGCATAGTGGCAGCCGGAGTGTCCTCCTCCGGAGAATAAGCAAATACACCCAGACGGTCGAATTCCATCTCATCCACGAATGCCATCAGCTCCTCATGGTCTTCCTGAGTTTCACCCGGGAAACCACTGATCAGCGTCGTACGAAGACAGATATCGGGAATCTCTTCTCTTAATTTTGCAACAATCGCTCTTAAATCTGCCTGGGAAGTTCTGCGGCCCATTCTCTTTAAGATCCTGTCGGAGGCATGCTGGATCGGAAGATCCAGATAATGACAGACTTTCGGCTCCTCCTTGATGGTCTGGATCAATTCATCATAAATCTCCTCCGGATAACAATACTGCACACGAATCCAGCGGATGCCTTTGATCTTGCAAAGTTCTTTCAGCAGCAGGTGCAGGCTTTTCTTTCCATATAAATCGGTTCCGTAGAGGGTTGTCTCCTGGGCTACCAGAATCAGTTCCTTCACACCCTGCTCTGCCAGTTCTTCTGCCTCCTTTACCAGACGCTCCATAGGGAAGCTCCGATAATTACCGCGCAGTTTTGGAATAATACAGTAGGTGCAGTGTTTGTCGCAGCCCTCTGCAATTTTCAGATGTGCATAATGTCCACCTGTAGTCAGTATTCTCTTTGCCGGAGTCAGCACCAGACGGTCAATATCCTCACATTTGAGCATATGCTCACCACCTATAGCCTGCTCAATGGCTTCCACGATGCTGTCATAGGTAGTGGTGCCGAGAACCGCATCTACTTCCGGTATCTCGTCAATGATCTCCTGCTTATAACGCTGAGCCAGACATCCGGTCACAATCAGTGCCTTACATTTTCCTGCTTTCCGATACTCTGCCATCTCCAAGATTGTGTTAACACTCTCTTCCTTAGCATCACCAATAAAACAACAGGTATTTACCACAATGACGTCAGCTTCCGTCTCATCATCGGTAAACGCATAACCTTTGTTTGAAAGCAGTCCCAGCATAACTTCAGAATCCACCAGATTCTTGTCACAGCCAAGAGATACAAATAAAATGTTCATCATAAATGATGTAGTCTCCTTTATCTTTATAGATTCCATAGTATTATAATACAGAAAGCCCCGGGAAAGCAATACCGCTTTCCCGGGGCCCTATTCTTTCCTGTTTTCTATCTCATAATAATGTTAAGCTACGTCTTCTTTTTCTGTATTCAGCACCGGAACTGCTTCATTACTGTGTGCATCCAGATTATTGATATATTTTCTGGTTTCTTTCATAATCACCGGAGACAGCAGGAGCACTGCCACCAGATTCGGAATCGCCATCAATGCATTCAGGATATCAGCAATAGTCCATACCAGATCCAACGCTACAACCGGAGCAATGGCAGCTACTACAATATAGAGAACACGATACGGAACCAATGCTTTTTTACCCAGGCAGTACTCTACACAGCGTTCTCCGTAATATGCCCAGCCAAGAACAGTGGAGTATGCGAAGAGAATAATTCCAAATACGAGAATCATCGGTCCTATGTACGGAATCTGATCAAAAGCCAGTGTCGTTAAAACACCTCCATTTTCCACTCTGGAAATATCAATATTTGAATTTTTCATAATACTGGTAACCAGTACCAGACCGGTCATGGCGCATACAACCACAGTATCCCAAAAAGTTCCGGTTGCGGATACCAGTGCCTGGCGCACCGGATTTCTCGTCTGTGCAGCTGCAGCTGCGATCGGGGCAGAACCCATACCGGACTCATTTGAAAACAATCCTCTCGCAACCCCATAATGCAGTGCCAGCATGATACCTCCGCCAGTCAGACCGCCTGCAGCTGCTCCCGGCTGGAATGCCAGCGTTACGATCGTCTTCAATGCAGGAAGAAGAAAATCTCCGTTGATACAAAGAATTACGAAACATCCAAGCACATAAAATAATGCCATGAACGGAACCAGCTTCTCACATACGCTGGAAATGGACTTGATTCCTCCAAAAATAACCAACGCTGTAAAGAATGCAACTGCACCTCCTACCAGCCATGTCGGAATGCCAAGATTCTCAGTACAAACAGTTGCGATGGCGTTGACCTGTGTCGCACATCCGATTCCAAAGGATGCAAAGGCTGCAAAGAATGCGAAAATCAGACCCAGCCATTTCATGTTCAGTCCTCTCTCCAGTGCATACATAGCGCCTCCCTGCATGCGTCCGTCAGAAGTTTTCACTCTGTATTTCACTGCAATCAGAGACTCTGCATATTTGGTAGCAATTCCAAATACACCAGTCAGCCAGCACCACAGTACCGCTCCCGGGCCGCCAAGGTAAATTGCAGTTCCCACACCAATGATATTTCCGGTTCCAATAGTGGAAGCCAACGCCGTTGCCAATGCTCCGAACTGACTGACCTCACCTTCTGCTTCTGTATCCTTTGTCACGGAAAGCTTGATTGCTGTTCCGATCTTCCGTTGAATACCTCCCGTACAGACTGTCATTACAATGTGTGTTCCCAACAATAAGATGATCATTGGCCATCCCCACACAAGTCCGTCCAGTTCATTGATGAAATTTACGATCATTTCCATTCTGCTTTCTCCTCCTTGTTCACGTGCTGTATTTTTGTACTATTGTATCATTGTATACAGTTTTATCAAGAATAATTTATTTTTTAACAAAATATACAGAATTTTTAAATGATTTCAAAAAGAACGCAGAAAATTTTTCTGCGTTCTTCTATGCGATCTATGATTTTCAGCATCTATTATCAGCCATTACAAAAATATGAAATGCTTAAGTCTGCATCTGCAGCCTGGCAATCAATTCCTTCGCCTTCTTCGCCAGATCATAATCATCAGACAGATCACTCCCAGCGTTCCTGCTACACCTGCAATTGTTCCATAGAGTTTTTGCTTATTGTTATAGAACCGTACCCACGCACTGGTAGACAAGGTGAATGTAATGCTCTGTGGTTCTGAAGTATTTCCTGCGCGGTCGGTTGCCGTTACAATGACTTTCTGAACCTTTGCATTTTCCTTCAGTGCATATTCCATTTTACCGGATGCCGCTTCAATAACTCCGTCATCTGCCAGGTACTCCACGCTGTCTATCACATCATTCTCATCTGCCCCATTGACTACCTGGATATTCAGTCGTTCCATTTCGTTATTATCGAAATAATTAACAAGAAGCGACATACTGGCTTCATTATAGAATCCGCCTTCTTCCACACCCGTCAAAGTTACAGTCGGGCCTTCCGTATCCTTGCAGAATTCAATCACTGACGCATATTCTTCTGATGCCGGATTTTCATTGGTCGTCGCATTTTCCAGTGTATCTTTTGAATATACGAGAACTTTATAAGTTCCATCTTCCTCGAAATTGGATGCATGAATCTGATATGCTGTCTGTTTCCAGTTACAGTCGTTTCCAGAGTCACCCTGCTGCTGTACACTGTAGTCTGTATCTTTTGTCAGCTGCGTTTCTTCTTCACTGTTTCTGGACACATCAATCCAGGAATCTGCCTGATTACTCAGGTTGTATTCTGTCAGTGTCAGTTCCTGAACCTCATTTGTATAATACTGTTCCAGCAAAGCAGATGTCTCTTCACCAAGTACATAGACAGAGCCATAACGGTTCAGTGAAAATGTAACGTAAGTCTCATCGCTGTTCGGATTTCCCGCCATATCCTGTACTCTCACGTTCAGTGTATAGACCGCATCATTTTCCGGCATCTGCTCCAGCTCCTTCAGCTGCCAGGTACTTCCATTCAATCCTCCGAAATCAGTCATCTCCTCTTCGGAATCCCATTTCATTCTTGACATGGTAACTGTCACACCAGTTGGATCAAAATTCGTATCATCGATAGTGATATACGGTGCAAACGCACTGTCGCTTTTACCGTAAGCTGTCATATCTTCCACATCATGGAATGTAATCACCGGTGCTGTCTGGTCAATGACAAACTCTTCGCAGTCTATCGGAAGTGATACATTTCCCGCCATATCCGTGACGGTACCGGCAAAACTGTAGATTCCGTCCGCATGAAATGTTGCGGAAGAAGATTTTCCGGTGAATGTAAATGCCGGTGCTGCTCCGCCACCAGACGCATTTACGGTAATGTCTGCCTGTCCGCCAAAATTCACGTCATCAACCAAGAGAGTTGCTGTTCTTGCACTGTTGTAATACTTGCCATTTGCCGGATCATTCCGGTCAAATTCCAGAGTCAGTACCGGAGCGGTCTTATCAATCACGAAATCCTGCGGTGCTGTTCCGGAATAGCTGATACTTTCCGCACTCTGTCCCAGCAGATCTTCTCCTGAAATATCAAGTGTATACTCGCCATCCACATGATAAGTAATCTCCGCTGTCCACTTATCATCGTCACCATTGGCATCGCTGCCTTTACTGTAGCTCCAGCTGCTGATATTCGAAGACTGTGTGGAAATATCAATCAGATCAGAACTGAAATTACGCTCCGTCACCGTTACGGTTGCCACACGATCCGCTTTAAAATACCGTCCGTTCTGCGCATCATTGTTGTCGTATTCCACTTCAATGGTCGGCGCTGTCACATCAATTCCAAATGTATAGTTTCTGGTATTGGTATTTCCCGCATTATCCTTTGCATTCACCACAACACGGATATCATTATAGTTATGGCTGGATGCATTCACGGTAATTGTTCTGTCAATATTGAAGACTAACGAAGAATCCTCATAATTCTCATTCCATTTTGTAGTGGACTCTGGATTCAGTACCTGTCTGTCACCGGCTACTTCTGATCCGTTTATATACAGATGATACGTTACTTCACTCAGTCCGGAACTCTTAGAACCACCATACGGATCGGTTACCTTAATATGAAGCGGTACATCATCCTTAAAGAGAGAGGTTCCTTTTGTTCCACGCTCATCACTCTCAGAGGTTGCCACTACAGAGATGGTCGGAGCCAGTTCATCCATGGTCGGCGGTGTCACATCCAGATAAATTTTATTGGTCTTTGCAAGGAAACTCATATTTCCTGCACGGTCAGTCATACTGATACCGGAAATTCTGAAAATCTGTTCTCCACTGACACTGTTCTCTCTGTTCTGCTGATAAGAGAAACCATTTCCTTTTATCTCTACTGCCTCTTTTACTTCATCATTTTCCAGCCGATCCGTAGTGTATGCAATCTGTACCGGGCTGAAGTCGTCTGATGTAATCTGAATATATGCCTCTTTTTCTGTCCGATACGGCGCTGCCTGATCCACCGCACCATCCTGTACCTGAATCTGATAGTATGTCTCTTTTCCGTTTCCTACGGTAAGAGTTCCTGTCGGCTTTGTTTTATCAACTATAATGTAGCAGCTGGCATTTCCTTCCATATCTTCATTGATGCCGCTTCCCTTTTTCATGACCAGGGCATTTCCGGCTTTATCATTTCCATAGACCGCATAGCGGAACACTCCTTCCATACTTTCACCGTCTGTATAGATATTGTTTCCGTTATTGTA
Organism: Hominiventricola filiformis; assembly: GCF_020686965.1. Classification (NCBI taxonomy): domain Bacteria; kingdom Bacillati; phylum Bacillota; class Clostridia; order Lachnospirales; family Lachnospiraceae; genus Hominiventricola; species Hominiventricola filiformis. The sequence goes on from NZ_JAJEPS010000004.1 coordinate 175,504, forward strand.
TGTATCACCAGTCAGTTTTTTGTAATCAGATATTGTAGCTGCAGAAGCATCATAAGCACCTGCCGCTGTCATTCCTTTATTAAGAAAAACCTTCCCTGCATCAAAGTTGGTATCTTCCACTACAACAGTAACCCGATAATCTCCGTTAAAATAATAACGTCCATCCTCCTGCTTCTTCTGATTGGTAACCGCTGCATCTGGAGTTACCTGGAAAGTAAAGACCGGTGGGGTTGTATCACGGATAATAGTATATGGTATGGCGTCTCCGTCTTTACCGGACACATTTTCCTTAAATCCGTCCATCGTCCCCGGAGTCTGCTCCCTGACACCCAGGGCATTTCCCGCACGGTCTGTTCCATAAATGCAAATATCATATCTTCCATCTACTTTATTGATTTCATAAATCGTCTTTTCACTGCTGATATTCTCCACCGTTCCCTGTCCGTCTTTCCGGCATATCGTAAACAGCTTCGTAAAATCAATGCCACAGGAATTATCACCGTATTGATCTGTTACTGCAATTTCTGCTGTAACATCTTTGCTGTAGTAGTACTCAGTGCCATATCCATTCGGATCGGCTTTGGAAGTATAAGTAATCACAGCAACCGGTGCGACTGTATCCACGACTCTTGCATAAGAGAGGTTGACCGTTCCATTTTCTGCTTCTGCCCCATCCCACATTTCGTGTTCATATCCATTTTCAGCCAGAACCAGCGGATTTCCCGCAATGTCCGTTCCTGCTGCTTTAAGATCGGAATATCGGCCGTCTGCTTCCATTGTAAATGTGATTTGTCCGGATTCTGCAGTCCGTAAATCCCCTTCCACATCATTTCCGTCTTTTTTCATGGAAGTCTGCCAGATCTCCGTGGAATCAGACGGTAAGTTTTCGTCTTCAATTGTAATTACAGTCGTAATTGTTTTATTAATATAATAATCGATTCCATCGTACGGACTGCCATCCTGTTCTCCATTCAGATTTTCACTGGTTACGATCCGAGTAACTACCGGGCTCACCTTGTCCATCACCATAGATGCACCTTCATAATCCAATTGATTTCCTGCCAGATCCTGATAATGACTCTCTACGATGTAAACATCATTTTCTTCTGTCCCATTGATTCCCGTCAGATTTACGATCGCTTTATGAAGTTCTCCGTCATGTTCCCATGTCACCGTATATCCTTCTGTGATCTGCTGACCGTTCTTTTTGACCACGATACTGGAATCATTATCAAGATCTGGATCAAAATTCTTCTCCTGAATGGTAAACTGCATCTGATGTGCAGTCGCCTTCTGCCCATAGTATATATTTCCATCTGTACCTATATGGGTATATCCATCATAGGAAGCATCTACAAGCTTCGGAGTCTCATTATCAAAGTTCAGAATCCAGTCGGATTTTACGGTTTCATTTCCGCAGAAATCAACTGCTGTTACCGTCAGAATATAGTTGCCATTCAAAGGCTGTCCCTGGTCATCATTTTGAAGGACAATCTGATCTTTTGCCTTTGTTCTGGATGCTTTTACAACATCCATCGTAAGAGGCATGAAGGCTTCCGCATCTTCTGCTGTCAGGACAATATCTCCTGATGTTCCATCTTTATTCTGTCTGCTCAGACTGTAAGTCAGTGACTGAATTCCGGAATATGAATACGGTTCTGTCCCGTCTTCTTTGGCATCTTCTGCCGTAATATTCAGGGTATGTGCATTTCTCGGCGCATCAAAATCACAGCCCTGATCCTGGCAGGTCACAGTAACCGTCGGTGCTGTATTTTCCAGAATCAGCAGATAGAACGGTCCTCCAAAGCTGTTGTTTGCCACTTTGTCAGCTGCCTGAATATAAAGAAATCCGGACGTCGGAACGGTCACTGTTATTTTATAGTTTTCTCCATCCTGTGATACTGTGGCGGATTTTTTCCATGCAGAATCTGTTTCTGCCGGAAGTGTTCCGTCTTCTTTCATCGTCTTGTTGTCTCCGATAAAATAACGGATCGAATCTGCATCTACACCACTGCCATCTGTATCTTTGATAATAATGGTAAACTCTGTACTATCTTTTCCAAAATTGATCTTCTTAATCTCATCAATCTGGTAAGTCGACTCATCCCCATCACACTGTAATTCAATGGTATAGGGACCATAATACCATACGGTATTGTCTTCTTTTGTCTGCTTTACATAATACGTCTTGCCGGACTCTGTTATGAGACTGTCCGTATACTGCACATACTGATCTGTCAGCAGCTGATAGCCCTCATCAACCGTTAAGGGAAGTCCTGCTTCGTTATACCAGTAGGCTTCATCTGTTCCTTTTGTACCTGCAGAAAGAAGAATACCGCTTACTTCATCATCCGTAAGGGCAAACGTCTGATCTTCTTTTGTCTGAGTCATATCATAATCAGAAGTCTCTGGTGCCTTCGGTGCAATCTCTGCAGTTATCTTCAGATCATTTGCAGCGAAAACATCGGCATCCAGCACATAATTAGCACTGTCCGTTCCTTCCAGTTCGAAACTGTCCTTCAGGCTGTTCAGTGATACCGTATTGCTGCCCAGCTTATTCTCTTCATAAGAAAGGCTGCTCCAGGGTGCATCATCTCCGACCTTCAGAGACACTTCCTCGTCATCGACAATCCCCTCAAGAGAAAATGCATTTTCAATTGCGGTGATATTATCTGTTGTCAGTGCTGTTGTTCCATCGCTGACTTTTGTTACAATTGGTCCCCCTGCCGTACCTTCCGTAACCTTTACCTGCAGTTTTGCCGGATGTATGGTCAGCGCCTTCTCGGAACTTCCAGCGGACTTAAAGTAACCATTTCCATCTGTGGATACTTTTACTTTAAAAGCGCCTACTTCACGTGCAGTTAGCTTTCCTTCTTTCGTTACTTCAGCTATTTCCGTCCCATCTGTCTCCTCAAAATGAAGCGGAGGCATTTTGTCTTCACTGACTGTTTCATCACCAGACTTTACAGTTGCCGTCAACTGTGCTTCTTTTCCATAGGTAACATTGATATCATCGACAGAAATTTCTGTAATTTCTGCTTTTTTTAGGATAATCTGAACACTGTCTTCTTTATCACCGGCTTTTGCAGTAACGGTTACCGTCTCTTCGTCATCCGCCAGTTCATGAAATGTCAGTTCTCCAGTGGATGAATTTATTGAAGCGGTACTTCCCTCATTGACTGACCATGTGATCATTGGATCATTACAGTATTCTTCATCCGGTTTAAGAGCTGCTGTAAATTGCACACTGTCTGTAAATGCCGGATAAAATTCTGCTTCTGCTGGCTGTTCAATTGTAATGGAGGCTACATCTTTGGTCACTTTTACTGCACACTCGGCTGTTTTTCCTTCCTGTGTAGTAACCGTGACAGTCGCAGATCCTGTTTCCTCTTCTGTCTGTTCCTCCTGCTCTTCAGCACGGGTAATCATACTCCAATTCTCAACAGAAACCAGATTTGACATTAACACAGCCGTGCATATCAGTGCCAGAATTCTCTTATGCATTTTCTTCTCCTCCTTAGATTTTTTCCTCTGTATGAATCACCATAATATTTTTAGTGAGAGTAAAGCAGTTTTCTCTTTTCATCATTACTTCTGTCGCTTTCTCTATCTTCCGAATGCTTTCATTTCTGGCTCTTCCTGAACTCATCTTCCATGCATCTTTAATATGAAGGGTAAAGAAAAACAAAATCGCAAGTATTACTCCAAATATCGTGATAACCAGACATATATAAAACCCGGCGTTATATGTCTGTATTCGTTCCATTCCCATATGTTTCCTCCTTAAGCACCGTATGCCATGGCCGTCATATCTCTGGCTCCTTTCACCTGGTTTCTGATTTCTTCCATCAGTTTCTGGTCTTCCTCATCCAGGTTATTTTCTGTTTCAATCTGCGCTGTTCCCTGTTCAATCCGATCAAGCAATTGCTCTATCTCTGCTTTTTCAATACCGCCCTGCGCTTTGAACTTATTGATCTGGGATTTGATCTCTCCTGCTGTATATCGGTAAATACCAAGGGCAATATAATATCCTGCATTTGTCACAAGATCATCCTGTACCAGTCCATTAAGGTCTGTCCAATATTCTGTATAGGTATATTCCGAGTTCACCTTCTTTGTCAGTTCTCCATGAGACTTTGCAATTGTCCAAAGACTTTCCGCCGTTCCTCTTTTTTCTTTTGAGAGGGTTGTACTGTCAGCTGCATACTTCAGCCATTCCAGAGAAAGACTCTTTCCATTATCTGTACAATAGAGATAATAATTTACACCAAGATCATAAGCGAACTCATCAAATTCTTTTTCATTTCGCTTCTGAAAATAACTCTGAGCCGGATTTCCTTCCAGCATCTGTCCCAGAAGCGTCTGCATTGCCTGTATTTCCTTTATATCAATCCGGTTATCCTGAATGATCGTGTCCAGCAGATGCCTGTATGCTTCACTTCTGGCCGGTGCCACCTGAATGGCCTGTTTATAAATCTCTGTCTTTTCTGAAAGTTCCTGCTCCTTGTCGTCTTCCGCCACCGCATCACCCTGTGAGATATAATAGTCGTAGCTGGATCTGGTCTCATTGGAGACAGCTATTTTAAATCCGGTCATACCGGAAATTCCGAATACTGCCATCAGAACCGCGCCAAAAAACAGTCCTAAATTTCTGCTTCTTTTTCTCTGGGCTGTTCTTCCGATCTCTTCTACATGATCCAGATCAAATTTCAGCTCCGCACAGGACTGATAACGTTCTTCCGGGTTTTGTCTGGTACATTTCTGAATAATCTTTTCCAGACCTTCTGAAAGTTTCGGATTGATTTTTCTGACTGGTTTCATATATGGTTCACTGCTCGGGTGCTTTCCTGTCACCAGATGATAAAGAGTTGCTCCAAGGCAGTAAATATCTGTCCTGGCATCCGTTCTTCCATGTCCTCCATACTGTTCCGGTGCTGCATATCCTCTTGTACCAAGACAAGTGGTTGCATCTCCCGATTCATCATATTTATATTCTTTCGCCGTACCGAAATCCAGCAGCATCACCACTCCGTCCGGTCTCAGTACTACATTGGATGGTTTCATATCTCTGTAAATAATCGGCGGATTGCAGCTGTGAAGATACAGCAATACATCACAGAGCTGTTTTGCCAAGTCAATCACCTGTATTTCCGACACGCTCCCATGTTCCAGTACCTTCTCCAGTGAATTTCCTTCCACGAAATCCATAACGATTACAAATGTATCATCAATATCAATCACGTCGATAATACTTGGCAGATGTGGATTATTGAGATGCTTCATGATCTCCACCTCTGTCAGGAGACTCTGCTCTACAACCTGATCCTGATTTACACCGCTCTTTCTGACTTCTTTTACCGCCCAGTTTTTATTTGCCCGTTCATTACGCGCCAAATAGACGGTGCTCATTCCGCCCCGTCCGACAACACTCAGTATTCGATATTTTCCACCCAGTAAATCACCAATCTTCAGCATGTATACACTCCCTCATCTTACCTGCAGACCTGTATCCAGATCGAAGTGATATTATCCTTTTCTCCCCGCTGCTTGCAAAGTTCCGTTAACCCCTCAAGCCGCTTTCTCATGAGATCTTCATGATACGAAGACGGTAATCGCATGCCTTCTGCAATTTCTCCTGTACTGATTACGTGCCGGAAACCATCACTGCAGATCAGGAACCCCTGTTCCGGTGCCAACTCTCCCTGTATGAAATCCGGTGCCAGATAATTACCTGCCCCCACACACTGCAGCAGCATATTTCTTTTCGGATCTTTTATTGCTTCCTCCAGAGTCATTCTTCCATAATCCATCTCCTGCTGAATATAGGTCTGATCTTTCGTAATCTGCTGCAAAACTCCTGTTTTTTTGTAAACCCGGCAATCTCCAATATGAAATACATAATATCGTTTTTCGCAAAAAAGAACTGCTTCTACTGTCGTTCCCAACGATAAACCACGTGTTTTTCCATACGCAGTCAATTTTCGATGAGTTTCAGATACCAGCTTTGACCAGCTCTCTTTTAAAACATCCGCAGTAAATCTCTGGTTCAAAAGAACCGGGTACTGATATTGAAACCAGGCGGAAAATGCTTTGATCATTTCTGCGCTGGCAATCTCTCCTTTTTGCAAACCGCCAAGCCCGTCACATAAAACCGCCAGCAATGTCGTTCCTGTTGCTGTATTCGCTTCCTGGATTAACAGCGAATCTTGATTACTCTTTTTTTGTGTTCCAATATCTGTGTAAAAAGCAGATAAATACCTCATAAAATCCCCCTGTCAAATTAGTCCCAACATCCGACAGCCTACGCCCAGAAATACGCAGATTGCCAGAGGGACCTCCTTTTTGCATAATATTCCCCATACCGCTGCCATCAGAAAAGTCAAAAACAATAGCTCCCAGATTTTTTCGCACCCCACGTAAAATCCCACCACTGTCAGTAATTTCACATCCCCGGCACCGATTCCTCTGCGGAATACAATATAAAAAATCAGCATACTTCCGCCTGCCAGTAATGCCCCTTTTACCGACGAGTTCCACTCTCCTGTCATCCCTCTGCTGTAAATCCCCCATAGAAACAGACAGATGACCAAAGAGTTTGGAATCCTGCGATGTTTCAAATCTTCTACTGCAATCCAACCCAGCAGTAAAAGAAAAATAATGTTATTCACACTTTGCACTTTCCCCCGTTCTTTTGCGCCACAGTTAATTTCATTGTTGTTTGGAAAATTTTGGCCGATATGGCCGAATTTTGACTTGCGTTGTTATTATGACTGACTTTAGCATAAAGCTTCTGTTTTTGCAACTACTTTTCGACTGTTTATAAAACTTTTAGATTTGCATAAAAAAACTGTCCGAAAGAATGTATCTTCCGAACAGTTTCGCTTTTATTTTTCCATGGATAAGAGAATTCGGTCATTATCCAGATCTTTTCCTGCCTTGCTGTGGAATTTTTCCAGAAGATCGTTCACCGTCATATTGGCACGCTCTTCGCCTTCCACATCCAGTACGATTTTTCCATCGTCCATCATCAGCGTCCGATTCCCCATCGTCAATGCCTGATGCATATTGTGGGTTACCATCAGGCAAGTAGTATTATTTTTCTCAATAATTTCCTGAGTCAGCTTCAGCACTTTATCTGCAGTTGCAGGGTCAAGAGCTGCGGTATGCTCATCCAGAAGTAAGAGATCTGGCGGTACCATGGTTGCCATAAGAAGCGTCAGTGCCTGACGCTGTCCTCCAGAAAGAAGGCCTACTGGATTTTTCATCCGGTCTTCCAGTCCCATATGTAGAAGGGATAACTGTTCCCGGAAAAACTCTTTATCCTTTTTGGAGATCCGGCTAAAGGGAGCGGTTCCCTTAGAAGCTCTTAAATAGGCCAGTGCCAGATTTTCCTCAATCGTCATATGGGGAGCCGTTCCGCGAAGCGGATCCTGGAACAGGCGGCCAATGACACGGCTTCTCTTATATTCCGGGATAAACGTGATGTCCTGTCCATCCAGAGTGATAGAACCTTCATCCACATAGAATACACCTGCAATGGCATTCATCATAGTGGATTTTCCGGCTCCGTTGGAACCGATGATCGTTGCAAAATCACCTGGTTTTAAATGAAGGGATAATCCCTGCAGCGCACATTTTTCATTCACCGTGCCCGGATTGAAGGTCTTTTTGATATTTTCCAGTTTTAACATATCAGTTGCCTCCCTTTCTGGACGCGGATGCGCTCATTTTCCGTTTCTGAAATGCGGCTCCCTCTTTCAGTGCCGGTCCGGCAATGGCCAGTGCTACCACGATAGCGGTCACCAGTTTCAGACACTCAATCGGTACGATGCCGGTCTTTAAAATGACTGCATAAATAAAACGATATACAATACTTCCCACGATGGCTGCGATCACATTTCTTCCCATGGATCTGCGGCCAATGAGAGTCTCACCAATAATCAGGCAGGCAAGACCAATGACTACAATTCCCGTTCCGCCGTTAATATCTGCGGACTTCTGATACTGCCCTACAACAGCTCCGGACAGAGCAGTCAATGCATTGGAAATGCAAAGGCCAATGGTAATAGTAAATACCGGATTCACAGATGAGGCACGCACCATATCCGCGTTATCTCCGGTTGCCCGGATACTCAGTCCGATACGGGTTCCCAGAAACCATACCAGAAAAACTCCGGCTGCAATTGTGATTCCGGCAGCAAGAAGAAGCTTATACCAGCTTCCTCCAATTCCCGTGTTCTTCAGAAGCGTAAATAAAGTATCCTGTTTCAGAAGACTCACATTGGAACTCCAGCCCATGACCATCAGGTTCACCGTATAAAGTCCTGTGTTAGTTACGATTCCTGCGAGAATCGACGGAACTCCCAGTCTAGTCTGCAAAAATGCGGTGACAAAACCGGCACAGCTTCCGGCAGCCATTGCTGCCAGAATAGCCAGAAACGGATGTCCTGCTGCCGCTACTGTTACCGACACAGCTGCTCCCAGTACAAATCCGCTGTCTGTCGTCAAATCTGCAATATCCAGAATCCGGTAGCTTAAAAACAGGGCCATGGCTACCAGTGCGTACATAAAGCCCAGCTCCAGGGCTGTCTGAATCACATAAATCATAATTTACTCCTCAGTTGTGGTAACTTCTACCACTTCTCCCATGTCATTAAATACGGAATAATCAGTTCCAAGTGCTGCGGCAGTCTCGGTGTTGACTGTGATGATGCCGCCGTCCATCAGATAGTAGTCTTCCAGATCATCCATGCCTTTCGTCATTGCATCATATGCAAGATCAGCAGTCTGATGTCCAAGGTCGGTATAATTGACACCACAGGTAGCGAATGCACCATTTCTTACGAAGGAATCAGCTCCGGTATAATGAGGGATTCCTGCTTCAGCCAGGTTCTCATAGATAGCCAGCTCTGCTGCCATGATCACGTTATCCGTAGGGGTAAATACTGCATCCACATCATCAGCGATCAGTGCGCTTGCTGCAGTGATTACTTCATCGTTGGTGTTTGCAGTTTTCTCTTCGTATGCAATACCTTTCTCATCCAGATAAGCTTTTGCATCTGCGATTGGTTTGGTAGAGTTTGCTTCAGACTGGGAATAAAGAAGACCAACCTTCTGTACATCCGGGTTCTGTGCCAGCATCATATCCATGATAAAGGTGGTATTCAATGCGTCGGAAGTACCGGTTACATAATCGATGCCAGTCAGCTCTGCTGCTTCCGGATCAGAGATTGCTGCATAAACAACCGGTGTCTGGGTATCCTCTGCACAGGTTGCCATCACCTGTGCTGCCAGAGTTGCAATCGGGATGATGGCATCTACGCCATCTGCTACTGCCTGGGTTCCGATCTGGGTCAGTGTAGACTGATCCCCCTGTCCGGAATAGGTTTCATATTCAATGGTAACTCCGTTCTTAGCTGCGATTGCATCCAGTTCTTCTTCTACTGCGTTTGCAATCTCATCCAGTGATGCATGATCCATCTGTTTTACAACTGCTACTTTGTAGGTAGCACCTGCATTGGCGGTCTCTTCTGCATCTGCCGCATCTGCTTCGGTATCCTCTGTGCTTTCCGTGGTCTCCTCTGCAGAAGTATCTGCTGCGGTGTCTGCTGCTCCAGTGCTTCCACATCCAGCTACCAGGGTTGTTGTCATTGCTGCTGCCAGTAATACGCTTACTACTTTCTTTTTCATGTCCTTTTCCTCCACAATTCAAAAATCCAGGGCCTATTTGCTGGCTTGAAACGGCTGCCCTTCGCTTTTTATCATACAAAAAAACCGTCCCAAGCTTTTTCTGCTTGAGACGGTTATAAATATCTTATAATCGCGGTACCACTCAACTTGACATTGCTGTCCACTTTCGGTGTACTGTCATACACTCCTCATTGATAACGGGTTTGGTTCCCGACGGTTCCTACTCTTCTCATTTCGGGCCGCCCTCGAAAGGCCATTCAGCAATCAGTTCTGTACCGCAATCCCACCACCTGCGGTTCTCTGTGACTTTACTGGAAAGCTTACTTCTCTTTCTCATCGGTTTTGGTATACAATTGGTTTGAACTTGTTTGTATTCTATGCCTCTTGAGGTGAAATGTCAACTGTTTTTTCAAAAAATTTTCAATTTTTCAGGTAATTAGATAAGTGGAAATGACCGTCTGTGAGCGGAACCGCTCGCGCTAAGTCCTCGATCCAGCGGTACTAATACTCGAACATCGCGTTCCGCTCGTTCTTGTGAAGTACCGGGACTGCGGACGTTCCTTTCACAGACGATCGCTTCCATCATACTCATTACCTGGGACCCGTTATGCGACCTGCATTTTTGCCTTGATTTCACGAACACCACGTTCTAAAGCTAATACGCGGATTTTCATCATTTCCCATTCTTCATTACACAATTGAACCTGTCGAAATTTTCTCATTAAATCAAAATGGCCTTCAGCCACAATATTGATTTTTGTTTCAATTTCGTTTTCCATATATGTCTTGAGCGACCGAATTTCCTGTTTTGTACTACTTTCCAGTTCATCCATTCTTCTGTCCATTTTGTCAAGACGACCATCCATCTGATCAAAACGGTCATCCATTCTGTCAAGGCGACCATCCATCTTTTCAAGACGACCATGGATTTTTGCAAGTTCTTCCATAATCATTTTCGTATCTTCCGACATACTAGCTCCTCCTTTTCTTTTACTATATGTTTCTTTTTGATAGATTTATCTTATCACATGAAGCAAAATAAAACAAGGAGCATATCTCAAAATTATATTTCAAATATAGTTTTTAATCAGTCAGAAAATTCTTCCAGTCCAGCACTTCTCCATTCAGTACGCATTCCTTCAGTTCATCCTGCTCATAGTACAGTTTCAGGGAAAAGAATGGTACTTCCTCCGTGAGTAATTTGAAGAAAACTTTATCGCCTTCCCACAGTTTCAGATCTTTGATACGGTCTTTTCTGACCCACTCCAGATCACCTTCCACGCAGTCGTAGTTCAGCTTTCCTTCCCATCCGGTGGCTGTAAAGAGGCACATATACTGGGTCTCTGCATCCTTCAGGGAAAAGGTTACAATACCCCGGAACCGGTAATCGGTCAGGGTAAGGCCCGTCTCCTCCCACACTTCTCGAAGAAGGCAGTCCTCCGGACTTTCATAATCCTCCGCATGACCGCCTACACCAATCCATTTATCCTGATTCACATCATTCTTTTTCTTTACCCGATGCATCATCAGGTAGCTGTCGCCCTGCTCCAGATAACACAGCGTGGTAAGACTCATTGGTAATGTTGGCATCTTATTTCGTCAGCTCCGCAACGACCTGGTTAATGACTTTACCGTCAGCCTTGCCTTTCAGTTCGCCCATAACGGTCTTCATGATCATGCCTTTATTCTTGGTAGCCAGCACTTCAGCAAATTTGCTGGTGAGAATTTCTTTTACTTCTTCTGCACTTAAAAGCTTCGGAGCAAACTCACTCATCACTTCGTAACGTGCTTTGTACTCTGCCAGAAGATCTTCTCTGGAAGCCGGGCAGGTGTCGATCTGCTCTTTTACACTTTTCAATTCTTTTAAAATGACCTGGCTTACCATATCTTCCGGGATATCATCGCGGCAGCCTGCGTCGATACCTGCTTTTTTCACTGCAGATACCAGTGCGGAAATGGAATCTTTTCTCGCTTTGTCCTTTGCTTTCATTGCTGCGATCATTGCATCCTGTAAATCTTTTAATTTCATGACTTCTTTTCCTCCTCAAGCCTTCTGGCATACTCCTCGTAGCAGAAACGGATGATATCCTTCCTGGTTACGATGCCGATAAATATTTTTTTATCGTCAATAACCGGAACAAAGTTCTGGTTCATGGCCATCTGTACCAAATCCTCCATGGTTGCGTCGATGGAAACCGGTTTGAACGGAATGCGCCGTTCTACACTGGTCACTGGAATATTCTCCGCTTCCTTCAGATTCATGTTATAGCGCTTTTTCAGCGTCCATAAAATATCCCCTTCTGTAACTGTTCCCACATAGTGTCCTTCCCGGTCGATCATAGGAATGGCGGTATAACCGCTCCGTTCCAGTTTCTCAATGGCCTGTCTGAGGGTCCATTCCTTTTGGAGATGGGCCACCTCACTTTTCGGGGTCAGAAAAAATAAAACATTCATCCTTCTCTTTTCATCCTGTCGTAATTATAGTTTTTACAATACTTTACATCAGCGGAGCCAGTACACGGAGTACGGAAGTAAGAAGATCTCCAATCACACCCTGTCTGCAGTCTCCCATGGTTACTTCATGACACTTCGGGAAACACTCCTCCATATCCTTTTTCACATCCATCACTGCTTTACACCCATACAGCAGTGTTCCACACTCAAAGTGCAGGTAAAGACTCCGGAAATCCATATTGATGGTTCCTACTGTCGCAATCCGGTCGTCGCACACATAGGATTTTGCATGAACAAATCCCGGCGTGTATTCATAGATCTTAACGCCTGCCCGAAGAAGCGGCGGATAATAAGATTTCGCCATATAAAATACCATCGGTTTGTCCGGAATACCAGGCATCAGAATCCTTACATCCACACCGCGCTTGGCTGCCGTACAGAGTGCATTTTCCATTTCATCACTGATCAGCAGATAGGGTGTTGCTATATAGACGTAATCCTTCGCCTGATTCAGGATATTGATGTAGACATTCTCCCCCAGTTCTTCAAAATCCAGCGGTGTATCGGAGTATGGCACCACATAGCCGTCGCTTTCAAAAGGTTCCGGATGCCACCGATGGGGATCAAAGGCTTTAAAATCCGTCTCCGGCTCCCGGAATGCATTCCACATTTCCAGAAACATCATGCTGAAATTGAAGACGGCCTCACCATGAATCCGCACCCCTGTATCTTTCCAATGTCCGAACCTCATCTTCCGGTTGATATATTCATCTGCCAGATTGATACCGCCATTGTAAGCTGTGTGACCATCAATCACCAAAATTTTCCGATGGTCACGGTTATTCATGGCAAGAGACAAAAACGGTACAAAACGGTTGAATGCCATGCATTTGATACCTTTAGATTCCATAATCTTTGTATAATGTATTGGCAGCAATGACACGCATCCTACGTCATCATAAATAAGCCGGACATCCACACCTTCTTTTACTTTCCGTTCCAGTATCTCCAGAATCATGTCCCACATGACACCTTCAGCAATAATGAAATATTCCAGATAAATATAATGTTTTGCCGCTTGCAGATCTTTTAACATGGCATCAAACATCTTTTCACCCACCGGAAAATATTCAACTGTCGTATTTTTCCACGCCGGATAGGGGCCATAATTTCCAATATACCGGATATTTCCGGCAACCCTGGCATCCTGTTCCTCGATTTCCTGCAGGATATCTTCATTTTGCTTCAATGCATCTGTCATACTGTCTTTGACAACTGCCATCTTTGCAGCCAGTTTTTTCCCCGGCTTTTTGTTGCCAATCATTACATAAAGGATGCCTCCCAAAAGCGGAATCATCATAATGAGGATCATCCAGGCTATTTTGTAAGCAGAATTTTCATCCTTCCGGATCAGATACAACAGAATAATCACACTCAGCACACGAAAAAAACCATTAACGACAATTGAATAATTCGCGAGTCTGTTCAGAAACAACAGGTACCATGACAACTGCACCAGCAGAGCCAGGCCTACCACAACTACACGACTGGTAAATATCTTCAGGAGTTTCCTCATATGCGCTTTCATTCACTCACCTCATGTCTAACTATCCGATACCAGTATATCCCTTTTTCCAGTGGTTTTCCATTAAAACTTTATGAATTCTGATCAAGATGTACAGTCATCTGCGGGAACGGGATGTCTATCTGCTCGGCATTCAGTCGATTATGAACAGCTTCCAGCACACTCCATTTCACTGCCCAGTAGTCCTCGCATTTGACCCACGGACGGATCAGCACGTTCACGCCGCTGTCTCCCAGATTATCCACTGCTACGATCGGAGCCGGATCTTTCAAAATCCGTTCATCCTGATTCAGGATGTCCATAATCACTTCTCTTGCCTTCTTCAGGTCAGAACCATATCCCACATCTACGCTCATATCCACGCGGCGAATTTCATTGGCTGAATAATTCGTGATATTACTGTTGGAAAGACTACCATTTGGCAGTACAACATTTCGGTTATCCACCGTATGTAAGGTTGTGTAGAACAGGGATATCACTGCTACCGTTCCTTCACAGCCACAGGCGCTCACATAATCCCCCACCACAAAGGGTTTCAGAATCAGAATCAGGATACCGCCTGCAAAGTTGGACAGGCTGCCCTGCAAAGACAGGCCAATGGCTACTCCAGCAGAACCAAGGATAGTAATAAAAGAAGTTGTCTGCACTCCAAAATGTCCTAACAGTGCCAGAATCAATACCGCATAGGCTGCAAATTTTACAAATGCGTCCAGAAACTGCACGACTCCGGTATCAATATTGGAACGCTCCAGTGCACTTTTTAACAGTTTTCTTGCCACATTAATAACTTTAATGCCAATAATCAGGAGAATCACTGCCCATACAATGGACAGCCCCGCATCCAGAAATTTCGGCCATACATTGTCAATCCAGTTCGTCATTTCTGTTTCCATAGCTTATACCTCCTTTATCAATCATTTGTAAACCGGTCGATAAAATCCTGTTCGGAAATAATCTCCACGCCCAGTTCTTTTGCTTTTTTATTTTTGGAAGAATTGGACATCACATCGTTGTTGATGAGATAATCCGTCTTTGATGTCACGCTGCCGGTCACCTTACCGCCCTTTGTTTCAATAAAATCTTTAAGGGCCGCCCGGTTATCAAACTGCTCCAGACTTCCGGTGATGACAAATACTTTTCCTGACAGGTTCTGCTGGCTCTCATCTACTGTCTCTTTATAGAGGTCCAGCTCTCCCAGCAGATCGTCAAGCCATCGGTTGTGCTCCTCATTTTTAAAATAAGCCTCCACGCTGGCACCGATTACGCCGCCAATACCCGGAATCTGGCTCAGTTCCTCCGCCGTTGCTTTCCGAAGCTTCGTTCCATCGTCATCATACTCTTTGCAAAGCATCTTCGCATTGGCAAGTCCAATATTCGGAATACCAAGGCTGTAGATCACTCTGGAAAGAGTCGTATGTCTTGCTTTCTGCACACTGTTCATAAGGTTTTCATAGGATTTTATACCCATGCCTTCCATCCCGACGATCTCTTCTTTGTAGCGATCCAGACGGAACAGATCCGCATATTCCTTGATAAATCCTTTGTCAATGAATTTCTCTAGCGTCATCTCTGACAAACCGTCAATGTTCATGGCATCTCTGCTTACAAATAATGTAAATGCTTTGATTTTCTTTGCCGGACATTCCGGATTGGTGCAATAAAGGGATTCCACATCATTGGTTTTCCGGATTTCCGTGGCACCACCGCACACCGGACAGACAGACGGAATCTCTACCGTTCCGCTTCCAGTCAGGTTCTCTGCAATCTGCGGAATGATCATATTGGCCTTATAGACGGTGATCACATCACCAATACCTAGCTTTAATCCTTTTAAAATGCTCACATTATGAACAGACGCACGGCTGACGGTTGTCCCTTCCAGTTCCACCGGTTCAAAGATGGCCACTGGATTGATAAGGCCGGTTCTGGACGGACTCCACTCAATCTCCTGCAGATGGGTTTCCCGCAGTTCATCCTGCCATTTGAATGCATAGGAATCTCTTGGAAATTTTGCTGTTCTTCCTAAAGACTGCCCATATGCAATGTCATCATAGGTTGCCACCAGTCCATCGGATGGGAAATCATTGTGTACAATGGCTTCTGAAAACCACTGCACAGTCTCCGGCACCTGGACACCAGTCACCTTCTTATATTCCACCACATCAAAGCCCTGGCTTTTCAGCCACAGAAACTGCTTTTCTCTGGAATTATCAAACTTCACACCTTCGGCCTGAACCAGTGCGAATGCATAAAAATAGACATTTCGCTTTGCCGTGATCTCATTATTCAGCTGACGGACGGAACCGCTGCATAAGTTTCGCGGATTTTTATATTTGGCTGCTTCATCCTCGATCTCTTCATTGATTCTCTCAAAGTCAGAATAACGAATCACTGCCTCACCTCGAAGAATCACCTGTTCTTTGCAGGGAATCGTAAGCGGAACATTTTTAAAAACTTTTGCATTGTTCGTAATGACTTCTCCCACTTCACCATTTCCTCTGGTGACAGCTTTGGCAAGCTGGCCATTTTCATAGGTCAGAACAACCGTCAGCCCATCCAGTTTCCAGGACAGCAATACCTCATGATCTCCGGCAAATGCCGCCAGTTCTCCCACATCCTTGGTCTTATCAAGTGAAAGCATCGGTGACGCATGGCGTTCTTTGGGGAGTTCATCCACCGCTTCATATCCTACTGTCATGGTGGGGCTTCCAGACAATACCGTGCCGGTCTCTTTCTCTAATGCCTCCAGTTCATCATAGAGCTTATCATACTCCAGATTGCTCATAATCTCCCGGTCTTCTGCATAGTAAGCCCTCGACGCATTCCGGAGCAGTTCTCCCAACTCCTTCATACGTGCAATCTGCTGCTCCTTATTCGTCATCCTGCATATCCTCCTCATTAAGTTCCTGGGGATAACCAGGTTCATTGGATGAGTCCTCCAGAAGATACATCAGTTCCTGAATCTCTGCCTCTGTCACATTCCGGTACCCACCTGTGGTCAGGTGTCCCAGATGAATATTCATAATCCGGACGCGCTTAATACCGGTTACATGAAATCCCAGCTCTTTACACATGCGGCGGATCTGGCGGTTCAGTCCCTGGGTCAGAATAATTTTGAATTTCTTCTTGCCCAGACGTTCCACCTGACAGGGTCTGGTGGTTACATCCAGTTCTTTTAAGTGGACGCCTGCTGCCATATCTTTCAGAAAACGGTCGTTGAATTCTTTATCTACCGTCACTTCATATTCCTTTTCATGACCATTGGCTGCCCGCATCATTTTATTGATGATGTCTCCGTGGTTCGTCATGAGAAGCAGCCCTTCAGAATCCTTATCAAGACGTCCGACGTAAGTAATCCGCTTCGGATAATGGAGAAAATCAATAATATTCACATCACCGCCCTGACTCTTTTCGGAGCAGACTACTCCTCTTGGCTTGTTGACTGCCAGAAGGATCAGCTTGTCTTTCTTATCCTTCTCTACCGGTTTGCCGTTTAAGCACACCTTCTGCCCTTCCTCAATCTGCATGCCGACAGTCGCTTTCATGCCGTCAACGGTCACTTTTCCAGCTTCGATAAGCCGGTCTGCCTCCCTTCGGGAGCAGACACCCGCCTCACTCATATATTTATTTAAACGTATCATGGTATGTACTTCCTTTCCCGGAACTTTTTGCCGCTCTTTTCAGCTTCTGTTTCGTGGGGCTCCATATTGCCCCACGCCATTCTATCATACCAAATTTTCCTTCAAATGACCAGTGACTATCTAAGATACGCTTTCAGTTTCTCAATATTTTTCTCTTCAAAATCCATCAGTTCCTGCGCAATTTCATAATATTCTTTCTGCACACTCTGATTACTCTTCACTGCCTTCATAAGCTCTACAATACCTTTTGTATTTCCCTGAATCATCATATCGGCCAGATGGCTGGTACTGGCATTCAACAGGGTATTCATCTGAATACCTCCCCACAGCATCGTCTTTCCTACCAGATTTTCCTCCGGCAGCGGCTCTTCTGCCTTCATATATTCTTTTTGGATCTTCTCCTCAAACTGCATGAATTTACATGCCTGGCGGTTCAGATCCAACGCCAGATCATCATCCTCCACCTTACTGATCATCACATTGATGGCTTCCCGTCCCATCCGGCTGTTCCGGTAATTTTCCTTCATCACAGCTCTGTCCGCATCTGAAAACATAAAAAAGCTCCTTTCCCTTGTATTGCTACTAGGGTATGGAGCTTTTCCATATTTATTCACTTTTCAAAAATTCATTACTCCAGGAATTCGGTCTTCACATAACCGGTCTCACCTTTGTACTCAACCTTGCTCCAACCATTATCATAGGACTCAATCTGTGTGATGGCATCTCCCTGATATGCAAGGGCAATACGGTCAGAATCCGTAGACGCCTCCGAACGGATATTGACACTCTCCGTAACACGGGTCTCTCTGTTCTGTGCTTCTGCTGCCGGTTCTTCTTCCTCTGCTGGCTCTTCGTTCTGTGCTTCTGCTGCCGGTTCTTCTTCCTCTGCTGGCTCTTCGTTCTGCTCTTCTGCTGCCGGTTCTTCCCCAGTCTCCTCCTGAGCATCCTCCTGCTCAGCGGCCTCATCTGCTGCAGGAGCTTCCTCTTCAGCAGTTTCCGTATTCTCATTTGCCTTACCGGTCGCATTCTGAACAAATTCTGCCAGAGTCGGATCACTGTTCAGTGCTTCCTGATAGCGGGCATTGACGTCATCGTAAAGGGCTTTTACTTCCGGATCCTGTTCCAGCTCCTGCACATAAGCCTGCAGTGTCTGATCCTCCTCTACATTATTATAGCGGATATAACGGTTGCCGGATTCATCCTTCGGTCCGATATACAGGCAGCTGATATAAGGCGCCAACGTCTCCACTCCGGCAATCTTCATATCACAGCATACAAATACAATATAAGAATCCTCGTCCGGGCCCTTCTTTGTATAACATTTCAGGTCACTATAAGATTCATATGCTTTATCCAGTTTTTTAACTTCTTCTTTGTCTGCATCTGATAACTCATCTACGATGGATTCCAGCGCATCCACATCACCATTTACGATACAATCCAGATATTTACTCACCAGACGTTCAATTGATGAATGACTGTTTTCTTCCAACTCATTCGGTTCTTCTTCCTGCTCCTGCTGATCTGCTGTCTGCTGATCTGCTGCCTCCTGGGTTTCCTGCGGTTCTTCCGGTACCGTTTCTGTCTTCCGGCCGCCCGCCACAAGCGCAATGATCACAACCAGCACCACTGCAGCACCGATCACATAATACTTATATTTTTCCAGTAATTCTCTCATATTTCTTTGTTCCATTCCATTTCCTCCAAATCTAGTCCGTGTATTTCACACAACATCAGTTCCCTCATAACCAAATCCTTTGGATTTTGGATACAAAAAATGCACCTGACAAGATTCGAACTTGCGACACCGGGCGTCGGAGGCCCGTGCTCTATCCAGCTGAGCTACAGGTGCATGGCTTATTACCTCAACTATAATACACCATGTTGAGGAAATAAGCAAATGTTTTTTGTAATAAAATTGTAATATTTACGATTTTTTAAAATTTCAGTCGTTCTTCGTCCGCATCATAGTAATATGCATGGTCTGACAGAAACTCTTCTCTGCTCACACAACGCCGGTTCACGTCCCGGATCATTGCATCCAGATCGTTCCGTGACATTTCCTGATCAGAAGGAATCAGGATCAGTTCATGAATGCTGCTCGGAATCACATGATAACTCTGTCCGAAACGCTCCGCACACATTTTCTGGACATCCTGATCCACGATCACAGCTGCTCCGAACTCTTTCCGGCTGTTGCTTAAAACATAAAGACCACTCCCGGAAAGATCAAGGCCGTACTCCTCCAGAAGCTGCTCCAACGGATGAAGAAATACCGGTACACTGCGCATATTCTCCGATGCCGTCAGAAGAAGATCTTCCTCTGTCTTCTCCCAGCGTTCCATATGCGTCCGGCTGATCAGGGCTGTCGCATTCCTGATAATATGATCAGGAATCCTCAGATAGAATACAAGCGAAAGATCCATCCAGTCCACGTGTGGTGTCTTCTCCAGCAATTCCCTGTTACGTTCCCTTGATACCAGCCGATAAAAAATTCTGTCTTTCATTCGGTCAAAATGAAGCACTTCGTTCAATTCCTCTGAGGGAAGTTTTCTGCTTTCCCGCTGAATCTGAAGAACCGCAGTGGCAATCTCCCGGATATCTGTCATATCCATATTTTTCCGATAATAATGATTCACATATACAGTCGGTTCTTCCTTCCGGTACGGCATCCGATAGGAAAATCCATCCAGACGGACGCTGTTATTTTTGAGAACCTCCACACGGCGGATCTCCTCACCGTTCTTCATAAGGTCATGCAGTTCCTGCTCCAGACAATCTAAAAACTTCTCATATGTCATATTCATCCTTTCCGTTTCTTCTATCGGATTATGCTTTGTCCGATGCTTTTATCATTGGGGAAAGTTTTGTGCGACTGCACAAGAATGTTCTATACCTGTCTATCAGTTTACATGACCTTTCTGTTTTTTGCAACTTCTTTTTACAGTTCTCTGATCTTTATTCAAGAATCACGTCGTCAATCAGTCCGTCTCCATCAGCTGCTGTGGTTGCCAGCTGATCGCAGCGCTCGTTCTGCGCATGGCCGTCATGGCCTTTGACCCAGATAAATGTGACCTGATGGGGTCCTTTTGCTTTCAACAGCCGCTTCCACAGATCCGGGTTCTTTACAGGCTTTTTCTGGCTGTTGACCCAGTTTTTCCTAAGCCATGAATCAATCCAGTGCTGATTAAAGGCATCTACCAGATATTTGGAATCTGAATACAGCTCCACTTCACACGGCCGATTCAACGCCTCCAGACCGACGATTGCCGCCATCAGTTCCATCCGGTTATTGGTAGTCTTTTTATATCCCTGAGAATACTCCCTGATATGTTCTTCTCCTTTGGAGTCCATATAAGAAAGAATGGTTCCGTATCCTCCCGGTCCGTCAGGATTGCCGCGTGCCGCACCATCTGTATAAATTTTTACTTTCATAGATTCCACTCCTGCGCTGTATCTTTGATCGGATAATAATGTTCCAGCATGCCGTTTAATTCCGGCTCCTTTTGAAGTTTTCTGCAGACTTCATACTGTCCCCAGCAATGCATGGGGAATACAGCATCCACATGGGTATTTTCCAGAAAGTACCGGATGCCCAGGCTGTAGGAAGTTCCCAGTCTTGGATCCACCGGGACAAACGCCACATCAAAATGTTCACCTTTGATCTGATTAATGGCATTCTTATAATTAGCCGCCATATTATTATTCCAATACTTACTCTCTCCAGTCCAGTGCCACCAGTTCAGATCACCCGCATGATAGATTCTTTTACCTTCTGTCTCCACCACAAACGCAACACCCACATCCGTAGATTTTAAAGTTCGAACCTTCAGCTGACCGATCTCATATTCCATATTGGCTCTCACACTGTGAATCCAGGGTTTCCGTTCCTCTTCCCGGAACCGGATATCTCGTGAAAGAATATATTCCGCTGTCGGATACTCCGATTTCAGTTCCAGTATTTCTCTTTTAAAATGATCCGGATGCGCATGGCTGTTCAGAAAGTAAATTTTTTTATTTTCCGGAATCGTCGGAAGCTGTCCCTCCCCGTAATAATCAAAAACCAGTACACAGTTTTCCAGCTCCACGGCAAAACTGCTGTGATAAATAAATGTAATTTTCATGATGTCCCCTGCAAAAAGAGGCAGCAACAACTGCCGCCTCTTTCTTCATTTTCTTTATCTGCTTTATTCTACAGAAATCACATAATAATAAATCGGCTGATCACCTTCATGCACTTCTACTTCAGTATTTGGATACAGGGCTGCAAGCTCGTCTCCCAGCTTCTGTGCATCTTCTTCCGAGATATCCTCACCGTAATAAATACCGATAATCTCAGAATCCTCATCCACCAGTTCCGCCATCATAGCTTTCGTTGTCCCCGCAATATCCTTGCCGACTGCAAGAATGCCTGCATCGCCGATACCCATAATATCGCCCTCATGGATCTCTTTATCATCAATCTTTGTATCACGAACTGCATAAGTTACCTGTCCGGTCTTGACATTCTTGATCTCTTCTGCCATACGAAGCTCATTTTCCTTCGGTGTCTCCTCCGGAATATAGTTGATCATGGCAGTGATTCCCTGCGGTACAGTCTTGGTCGGAACTACGATAATCTTCTTATCCTCGGTCAGATAACTTGCCTGATTTGCCGCCAGAATAATGTTCTTGTTATTCGGAAGAATAAAAATATTATCCGCATTTACCTTGTCAATGGCTTCCAGCATATCCTCTGTACTCGGGTTCATGGTCTGTCCGCCCTCAATGAGATAATCTACGCCGAGATCTTTAAATATCTGGCCTACGCCTTTTCCGACGGATACAGAGATGAAACCCATCTCTTTCCGCGGTTCTTCCGATTTCTTCTCTTCTGCCTTTTCCTCTGCAGCAATTCTGGAAGCGTCCTTGATCAGCTTTTCTTCATGCTCCAGACGCATATTGTCAATCTTCATGTTGGAAAGTGCACCATAAGTCAGTGCTCTCTGGATTGCCAGACCCGGATCATTCGTATGTACGTGTACCTTGACAACCTCATCATCAGATACTACGACAATCGAATCACCGATGGATTCCAGGAATGCCTTGAACTCATGCTCTTTCTGCTGATCATACGGTTTGTCCAGCATAATGATAAACTCTGTACAGTAACCGAATTTAATCTCTGCCTGAGTCTGCTCACTGATCTTCACCGGAGCAGCCTTTTTCGCATTAGTATCAAAAGAATAATCCACTTCTTTTCCAAGAAGTGCATCATAGGCACCTTTCAGAACCTCTACCAGTCCCTGTCCGCCGGAATCGACAACACCTGCCTCTTTCAGTACCGGAAGCATCTCCGGAGTCTGTGCCAGTACTTCTTCGGCCTCTTCGATGACAAGTCGGCAGAACTCTTCCACATCTTCTACCGTAGATGCCAGATCTGCGGCCTTGTCAGCCGCACCTTTGGCAACTGTCAGAATCGTACCTTCCTTCGGCTTCATAACTGCCTTGTATGCAGTCTTTACTGCTTTGTCCATGGCATTTGCCAGGTCAACCACATCCAGTTTCTCATGGTCTCTGATTCCCTTGGTAAAACCTCTGAGAAGCTGAGAAAGAATAACACCAGAGTTTCCTCTTGCCCCACGCAGAGAACCAGAAGAGATGCATTTTGCCAGTGTCTCCATGTTCACGTCTGCCAGCGCTGAAACTTCACTGGCTGCTGCCGTGATCGTCATGGTCATGTTTGTACCAGTATCACCATCCGGCACCGGAAATACATTCAGTTCATTAATCCACTCTTTTTTGGATTCCAGATTCTTTGCTCCACCCAGAAACATTTTCTTAATCATCTGGGCATCTATTGTCCTCATCAAGATGAAGTTCCTCCTTAATCAATCACTCTTACACCTTCCACGAAGATATCGATTCTGTCAATCTTCATGCCGGTAAATTCTTCCACCTGATATCTGACGGAATCCATCAGATTCTGAGATACTACCGGAATATTTACTCCATAAGCTACAATCACATGAAATCCCAGACAGATTTCATTATCTTCAATAGAAACTTCGATGCCTCTGGTAATACTGTCCTTCTTTAAAAGTTTCATCAGTCCGTCACGCATATCAAGGGATGCCATTCCGACAATACCGGTGCATCCGAGCGCTACAGACCCCGCATAAGCTGCAATCACATCCGAATCGATTGAAATATTTCCTAAATTCGTATTAATCTGTCCCTGCATACGATGATACCTCCCAATTAAATTACATAACTGCAATTATTATACCCGATACAGAAGAAAAATGAAATAAGTTTTTCTCTTTTTCTATTTTCTTCTTCCGCTGCATATACTAAAACAAGCAAAACAGAGGAGTTTCACCGGCTTTTATGAGAAAAACTATCGGTTTTGTCATGTTCTGGATCGGCATCGGCATATTTTTTACTTTGTTTCTGCCATCAGACAACCTCTTTCCCCGCATTCTTCTCTCCGCCGTCTTCATTATCTGCGGTTACCAGTGCTATTTTTCCTGTTAAATTTATTTTGCAAGCAAAAAGAGGGCATCGCACTGCGACACCCCCTATGCATTCCTATCATATGACAGCCGATTAAGCTCTTTCAACTTTACCGGATTTTAAGCAAGAAGTGCATACATACATTTTCTTTGCTCCGCCGTTTACTTTCACTTTTACGGACTTCACATTGGATCTCCACATTTTGTTGGATCTTCTATGGGAATGACTCACATTGTTACCAAAGTGAACACTCTTCTCACAAACTGCACATTTAGCCATCATTGCACCTCCTTAGGGTTATTTGAGTCCCGGAGACTCACAACTTCTGTTATTCTATCAGAAATATTTCATCTTGGCAAGCAAAATTTTGCATTTTTACATATTTTTTTATTTTGCCCGATTCCGCCTATTTTTCTCCGTCCAGAATGTCATTCACAGCCTTGTCAACTTCAGGGTCTGATTTCTTTCCGGAAGTGAATTTATTGACAAAATCAGGTACCATGTCCAATACTTTTGTCACTGCATCCTGATTCTTCACATTGACCAGACGGATATTGCCGTCCTTGATCACCAGCACCGCACTCGGAGAAATCTTGCCGCCCAGTCCGCCTGCTCCGTTATTTTTTCCCTCTGATGCAGCTGCGCCTGCTCCCACGCCAAAAGAAACATCCACCAGCGGAAGAATAATGGTATCTCCTACCGTAATGGCATCTCCCACAACGGTCTTGCTGGAAATAAAATGGTCCATGCCCTGAAACAGGGAAGACACTGTAGATTCAAAGGTATTGTTATTTTTCTCGCTCATAAGAACCTCCTGTTATTGTTTCCATTCCTGATACATCTGACGCACATCCTGATTTCGCCACAGGCGAAATGCTATCAAACAAAGTACATATATCTGTATCCGCCCCCTGATATGAAGTTCTCCTTCCAAAATCTCTCTTTCAAAATCCGGATGTATGGAAAACCTTTTCGGATACCACTGATACAGCATGGACAGCAGTCCGGTGCCAAGGCCGGTCCATGAGGGATCTTCGAATCCGAATGTCACTTTCCCGGCCACTTTACGAGGCCTTGATTTCTTCCACAGAAAACGGGTTTCCTGCAGCACAGCCTGCCGCGCGCGGACATGCTCTTTCCGGTTCCAGAATTCCTGAAATTCATTCGTCTTTCTATACAGGCTCCGCACCAAACTTCCAATGTTCTTTATTTTATCACAGATGTGTCGAAATGTCTCCATGGGATTCCATCGTTTCCGGCGGTGCCGTTCTTTCTTTTCTCTGGATTTTTCCCGAACCGCAGGCAGATCAGCCGTTTTCTTCTCTTCCTGCTGTTCTTCCCGTTTTACTGCAACTTCAGGTGCTTTTTCCTCTTCCGATTTCTCTGTTTTTTGCATCGGCCTTCCTTTAGGCTTGTTCTTTTTCCGGCAGTGCTTCTTTTTCCATTCCCGTATCCGATTCAGTGAAATTCCGAAAATGCAGATCTTCTTTTCTGTCTGAAAATCATCTTCGCTGTTCTCCCACCTGACAAAAAATATGGCAGTCAGAACCCAACACAGCCAGGAAACTCTGCCCTTCAGCTGAAATCTTTCCCTCTTTTCCATATCCAGACGATAGCCAACCGGAACAAAAAGGACGATGCACAGCAGAAGAAGGACGAGTCCCAGGATACTAAGAAGAAGGATTCCCAGTATTTTCAGAATTAACAATCCCACATGCAGCATGCTATCAGTACCCCTTCATCAGTCTTCAAAATCTTCCTCTCGGAAAAAGGATGACACATCAAATTTCCCGGTCTTTTCATACATTTCCAGAATCATGTCCGATACCAGCCGAAGCGCTTCCTGTTTTCCCTCAGCCACTCCTACAATCTTCTGGCACTGTCGGGAAGCAAACAGCTTCTCTGAAAGCAGTGCATTATGGAAAATATCCAGCAGATTGCCGGGTGTGGACGCCAGCGTAATATAATATACACCTGCCATCCGCCTGTTCGCAAAAGCTTTTTTCCGGATTATCTCAATATGCGCAGCGGCATTCGGGCCAAGATATAAGTTTTTATACCAGCGGATAACCGCCACCTCCTTTTTTGAAAAAGAGGCTGTCGTCTCCAACAACCTCTCCTCTCTACCTGTGGTTTTTCCAAAGATTATTTTTCTTCAGTTCCATATACTCATTATACGCTTTTTCCAGAATCTGCTTCTCATTTGGAAATTTCAGCAGATGGTATGCTTCATGAAACTTGTAATATCCGGAATCCATAAAATACTCTTCACGTTGTGGCTTACTGTAGTAACTGTCTGACATCATCAGATACCAGTGGACGTCTTTTGAAATCACATCCTCCGGCACAGTAAAGGTATACTGGCTTTTACCCACATACTTGATAATCTGAGCATCCACGCCAGTCTCCTCACGCACCTCCCTGGTCGCAGTCTGCGGGTACTCTTCTCCCTGCTCTACAGTTCCCTTCGGCAATACCCATCCTTCGTATTTGTTCTTGTAATTTTTATACAGAAGAAGGATCTTGCCCCGAAAAATCACCACACCGCCACAGCTCGTTGCTTCAATCACTGCAATTCCTCCTGTCACCTGGTGTGCTTTTCAAAACTGCATTTAGCATACCATTTTTTCAATCGGTTGACAAGGCTAACTCCTCTATTTCCCGAAATACGCGTCAAATATTTTTCCGGCAATGGGCACTGCATATTCGCTTCCGGATCCTGCCCCTTCCACAATCACTGCTACGGCCAGTTTCCGCTCTCCGTCGGTCGCATAGCCGGTAAACCATGCATGGCTTTTCTTCTTGTCACTGGAGTACTCAGCGGTTCCGGTCTTTCCGCTGGCCTCATAGATACTACTCTTCAGTGCGGATGCCGTGCCATCCTCCACAACCGTCCGCAGGAACAGCTGCAAAAGTTCCGCCTCCTCCTGTGTCATGATACTTCCATATGTTTCTTCCGGATACCGCTCCACCAGCGTACCGGTATAGCTCTCTGTCCGTTCAAGGAAACGGGGCTTCATCAGCACACCATCATTGGCAATGGCCGACATCAGCATTGCCATGTGTATAGGCGTCACAAGCGTATTTCCCTGACCGATAGCCGTCATCATTTTCAGCACATCCGGGTCGGATTCTTCCAGTGAAAACGAGCTCTTACTGTACGGAAAATCAAGCGGAAGTTCTTTGTTAAAGAGAAGCTGATCTGCCAGAGACTCGAATGCAGATATGTCAAGATTCCGTCCAATCTCCGCAAACGCACCGTTACAGGACTTGTCAAATGCCTTTGTGAGATTCAGTTCTCCGTGCTTCTTTCCTTTATAACAGCTGATGGAAGTATCTCCCGTTGTCACTTTTCCTTTGCAGTCAAAAGAAAAACCACCGGTCTCATATTGATGCTCGCGGAGATATTCAAGAAGGGTCACCGTCTTAAATACCGACCCCGGCGGATAAAGTCCCTGGGTCGCCCGGTTCAGAAGAACACCGTCATCTGAATTGCTGAATTCATCCCATCTGGCTGCAATCTCCGCCGGATCATAGTCCGGTTTGGACACCAGCGCCAGCACATTTCCTGTAGATGGCTCAATCACCACCACTGCGCCGTTTTTCGTGCTCAGCGCATCATGGGCAGCTGTCTGAATATCCACATTCAATGTAGTCACCAGACTGTCCCCAATATTTTTCTTTTCTTTTAATTCATTGATAAAACGTTCAATAAAGTAGGCGTTTGACCGGGTCAATTGAAAATTTCCAAGGCTCTCAATTCCTGTTTTTCCATAATCTGAGTATCCAAGTACATGAGAGAAAGTACAGCCAAACGGGTATTCCCTCTTTTCCGTTCCGTCCTTGTTTACCTTCGTGGAAGCCAGAATCTGACCGTCTGAAGACAGGATATTTCCACGGATCACCTGGTTTTCCATTGCCTCAATCCGGGCATTATATGGATTATTGATCACATCCCGGCTTTCAAAGGCCTGAAAATATACCAGATATCCTGCCAACAATGCAAAAAGTGTGGTAAACAGTACTAAAACATTCGTATATTCCCGGCTGCTATTTTTCTTTTTTGGCTTTTTCTTTGTTGTCTTTACTGTCATTTTCCACCACCTCATCCCCTCGTTTCAGATACATTCCCTGAATAATTGCCCACATCATAAAAGAAGTCAGAAGAGAACTTCCTCCATAACTGATAAACGGCAACGTCACTCCTGTGGACGGGATAAATTTTACTGCACCGCCTATAGAGAGAAATACCTGGAACATCAAAACTGTACCAAGTCCCAGTGCAACCAGCTTATAATAACTGTCCTGCAGGCAGACTGCAATATTGATAATCATATAAAAACAGCTGATATATACAAAAATCAGCAGCACGGCAAACAGGACGCCCAGTTCCTCAGATATGGCAGAAAATATGAAATCTTCCTCCACAACCGGAATTTTGTATGGCATTCCCTGCCCGATACCGGATCCGAACCAGCCCCCGGTTCCTATGGCAAACAATGACTGCGTAATCTGATATCCTTCATTTTCAATGACGGAAAACGGATCACTCCAGGCAAGCACTCTGGCTCTGACATGAGCAAAAATCCCGCATGCCGCCCAGGCAGCCGCACTTCCCGCAATCAGCCCCGCAAAAAAATACAGTATTTTTCCGGTTGCCACATAAAGCATCACCAGATAGGTAACGAAGAAGATCAGCGCACCGCCCAGATCTTTGGAACCGACCAGTACCAGTACATAGGCAGCAGCTATGCCCGTTGTGACCGCCACACGCTTCAGGCTATGGTCCTCTTTCAGCATTCCCGCCGTAAAGAATACAAACAGTATTTTTACAAATTCTGACGGCTGAAATGTAATTCCATGAATGGTGATGGCAAGTTTTGCACCAAAGCTCAACGAACCAAGCACCAGTACAGCCACAAGCAAAAAGAACCCCACCGCTCCGTAAATCCAGTACAGATCTCTTAATTTTCCTGCTTTCCGTATGATCCACGGGATCAGAAACGTAAGTCCCATGGCAAGAATTGCCACCTCCAGCTGCCGTTCTGCCTTTTCCGATGACAGTCGCGCCAGCATCAGAAGTCCTACGCTCAGAAGGAGCAGCAGATTATGATTCAGAGTCTTGTCTGCTTTCGGATAGATCAGATGATGCAGAATTAAAAACAGAGAAAACAATCCCAGCTGCACTGCGTAAAATGTGATCAGGCTTTCGCCCTTCGTATTCAGATAAAGCACCAGATTTCCCAGAAAATGCATCCCGAAAAACAGGATATTCTGCTGCCACAGAGCCGCTTCTCTTTCTTCTTCGGATTTACCCGCCATGCGGAATCCCAGCAGCGTATAGATTGCCAGAAAAAGAATCAATGCATATTTTGTCAAACCCGTAACTACATTTACCATTGTTACTCTACGCCCCGTTTAAAATGTCCTCTTGTGAATTCGCCCTTTTCCGGCTGTCCGTTCAGACAGCTACAAAGGATTCTGGATGTCTCCCTGCCGTTTTCTGTCGTAAACATCAGCCGGTATGCCCCAGCATGCAGTGCTTCCAGCTCTTCTTTCCGATCCAGAAGATAGAGAGGCTGGCTGTTATAGATCACATTATAACAGTCCCTGCAATAATTTTTCACTGGAAATACCTTCCGGTACCGGTCTTTCAGACTCCACTGTTCCGGCACACCTTTGCAGCGGTTCAGCGTCTTATGAATACATCCTGCTGTTACCATCATGGGATAACGTCCATAGATCAGCTGAATACTGTCTGCCGCCGAGATTTCTTTCAGTTCTCTGGCATTCAGTTCCAACGGATTCGTCTGCCAGACAGTTCCGGCATCTCTCCAGTATTCTCTGCTCCGTTTATTAAAGGTATAGACATTATGATCGGTTATCATCCCTTTCAGCAAGTCATTTTCCTTCAAAAATGTATATTCTTCCAGATTCCGGATCACATATCCGTCTGTATCAAGTTCTTTCCAGAAATTCAGTCTCTTCTCGTAGCGTTCTCTGGTCTTTTCCCTGAATACAACAGGCAGCATCACATATGCTTTCATTCCTTCTGCATGAATCTGCCTGATGTCCTGCTCCAGATGGTCTTCCAGCGTCTCTGCTTCAAGATAAACCGCTTCCATACCAGATTCTTTACCGTCTTCCTGCACATAAGATAATACACTTTCCAGCTGTTCCTCTGTCTCCACAGAAACATGCAGTACCGTCTTCTTCCATGCCTTTTCCTTTATTGTTGTGTTTCCTTCTTCTGGAAGTTCAACGGGTATCGGACGAAAGAAAGATTCCAATAATGCTTTCCGGATTGCTTCCAGTGCTTCCCGTCTCAGATTATTCAGAGCCCCTACCGGGACAAACAGATTGCCTTCCAGATGAATCTCCAGATGCTCCCATTCAAATGAGGTATTGCCCGTTTTCCTCAGCTGCTTTGCAAACTGTGCCTCTTCCATGGGACGGTTCTGTGCTTTCTGCGGAACCTCTCCTTCTACCCGGACAGAAATTTCCGGATGTTTCTCCGCGGTCAGTACCAGCGACATGGGCTTTCCTTCACAGGCAGACAGACATCCGTTGATCCGCACTTTCTGCTCCGTCTCCACATACTCTTTATGAATCCGCACAATCAACTCCTCATAGGCACGTTTTTCCTGTTCAGAAGCCTCCGCATTCTTCAGAGCCATCATATTTTTTCCGTTATGCTGTCTATAATAACCTTCCGAAAATCCATCTCTGTTGAACAGAAGAAGCAGTTCTCTTCGATCCGCCTCTGCTACCTTATAATTCTCCTCTCCATATTGCAGGTACTGGTCCACATATTTTCTGTAAATCCGTACTACCCCGGCAGTATATTCCGGCCGTTTCATACGGCCTTCAATCTTCAGCGAATAGACACCAGCTTTCGCAATCTCCGGAATCAGATCCAGAGCACAGATATCCTTCGGGCTTAAAAGTGTCTGTTCTCCAGTCAGGTTCTTTCCTTTTTCATCCACTGCTGAATACGCCAGACGGCACGGCTGCGCACAGCGCCCCCGGTTTCCGCTTCTTCCTCCCAGTATACTGCTGAACAGGCACTGGCCCGAATAGCAGTAACAAAGAGCTCCATGGACAAAGGTTTCCAGTTCCATGCCGGTCTCCCGACTGATCACTGCAATCTCATTCAGTGACAGTTCCCGGGAAAGGACTGCACGCTCTGCGCCCAGTTCTTTCAGCACTTTCACTCCTCCGACTCCATTCAGCGTCATCTGTGTACTGGCATGCACCGGAAGATCCGGAAACCACTCTCTGACTGCCTTCAGCACTCCCATATCCTGCACCAGCACCGCATCCAGTCCATGCTCATAACACGGAAGCAGATAATCGTAGAGTTCCTGCTCCAGTTCTCTTGTTTTCAGCAGTGTATTTACCGTCAGATACAATCTGACTCCATGCAGATGTGCGTAATCAATGGCAGCCAGAAGATTCTCCCCTTCCGGATTCTGGGCATAAGCCCTGGCACCAAAGCGGCTGCCACCCATATAGACTGCATCTGCGCCCGCGTTGACTGCCGCCCGCAGGCTTTCAAATGAACCGGCCGGAGCCAGTACCTCCAGTTTTTTTTCCCTCATATGGTTTCCTTTCGTAAAAGAAGCCAGCTCTCTCGGGCTGGCCTTACATTCATGGATATCGTTGTCAATTATAACTTCTGTTCCGGTCTGTGGATCTTCCGTCCTGCAGCGGACTGGGAAAGCCTTGCCTTCATTTTCTGTTCTTCAGCAAGCTCCG
Source organism: Hominiventricola filiformis (assembly GCF_020686965.1). Classification (NCBI taxonomy): domain Bacteria; kingdom Bacillati; phylum Bacillota; class Clostridia; order Lachnospirales; family Lachnospiraceae; genus Hominiventricola; species Hominiventricola filiformis. The sequence continues at coordinate 207,127 of NZ_JAJEPS010000004.1, forward strand.
TCTCCAGTTCGTGGATTCGCTTCGTCAGCTTCTCCTGCTCCAGCTTCGCGTCGATCAGATCATGCTTCAGACCATAAATCTCCTTATCGCGGTTCTCCAGTTCCCGTTCCAGCTGTTCTTTCGCATCATTGGCCTTGAAATATTCATCCGCCAGATTCATATTCTTCAGAAGCTGCTTTTCTTCCGATCCCAGCCGGCGGTATCCGTCCATTGCGGTCACCTTTTCTTCCATCTCATTTAAGTATGCCGCAACTTTCTGAAGGTATGCAGTACTTTCGTAACCGCTGATCACATAGATTTTCCCATTAATCAGCACTTCTGCTGTATTCTTCTTTGCCATATAGTACCAGCACCTCCAAAACGGTTTGTTACTTACTAGTATACCGATTTATTTCGGAAAAGCAATCCCCAAATGTTCATATGCCAGCTCTGTCGCCATTCTTCCCCGGGATGTCCTGTTCAGGAAACCATTCTGTAAAAGATACGGCTCATAGACGTCTTCCAGTGTACCGGCATCCTCGCCAAGAGATGCTGCCAGTGTATCAAGTCCCACTGGACCTCCTGCGAATTTCTCTATGATCGTGCGCAGAATCAGGCGGTCTGACTGATCCAGACCGTGACGATCCACTTCCAGAAGATCCAATGCAAACACCGCTACTTTCTCTGTGATCTTTCCGTCATATTTTACCTGGGCAAAATCACGTACTCTCTTTAACAATCGGTTTGCCAGACGAGGCGTTCCTCTCGAGCGTCTTGCCAGTTCTACCGCACCGTTCCGATCAATCTCCACATGCAGTACTTCCGCAGAACGTAAGATAATCGTCGTCAGCTCCTGTACCGTATAATATTCCAGATGATGAACCACACCAAATCTGTCCCTTAACGGTGCTGTCAGAAGACCAGCCCTTGTAGTTGCCCCTACCAGGGTGAATTTCGGAAGATCCAGACGAATACTTCTGGCGGATGCTCCCTTTCCAATCATAATATCAATGGCATAATCTTCCATGGCCGGATAAAGAACTTCCTCAACCTGACGGTTCAGACGGTGAATCTCATCCACAAAAAGCACATCTCCCTCCTGCAGATTGTTGAGGATTGCCGCCATCTCACCCGGTTTTTCAATAGCCGGACCGCTGGTTACCTTCATGTGCGTTCCCATCTCATTGGCAATAATTCCCGCAAGCGTCGTCTTACCAAGTCCGGGAGGACCGTAAAACAACACATGATCCAGTGCCTCTCCTCTGGACTTTGCCGCTTCTATGTAAATCTTCAGAGTACTTTTGGCCCGTTCCTGCCCGATGTACTCACTCAGATGCTGCGGACGTAAGGTTCCTTCTATTCGGATATCCTCTTCTGATTCCTCTGTTGTGATAATTCTGCGATTATTCATCCCTTTTGCTACCGCCTTGTTTCTTCTACAGCATATGTTTCAATGCTTCTTTTAACAGCTGCTCACTGTCTGCCACTGTATCTGCTTTCACCGCACGTACTGCGCGGAGCGCCTCTGTACTTCCATAGCCAAGCGCTACAAGCGCCTCCACAGCATCCTGAACCATGCCACTTCCTGCTGATACAGCCGCTTCCTGCTGACGGTCAGCATTCAGCTTCTGTTCAAATACTTCTGCAAGATCCAGCTTGTCTTTCAGCTCCAGAATAATTTTCTGCGCCGTTTTTGCCCCGATACCGGGAGCTTTTGCAATCCTCTTCGCATCATCTGCCAGCACCGCAAACCGGAGTTCTTCCGTTCCCAATGCAGACAGGATGCCAAGTCCCGCCTTTGGTCCCACACCGTTTACTCCGATCAGCATTTTAAACATGGCCAGATCATCCCTGGTCAGGAAGCCAAACAGTACCACTGCGTCCTCCCGCACCTGCATATAAGTATAAACCTTCAGTTCCTGACCGATTCCCTCCAGCATGTCGAGAAGCTGTCCTGGCACCAATACCTCATAGCCGATGCCATTTACATCCAGCACCAGACTGTTTTCCGTGATATCTTCTATGGTTCCTTTTAAAAACGCGATCATTTTATGATTTCTCCTGTTTTCTCATTCTTCAAAATCATACCACGGATTCCGAAGAACTGCAACCATATGTTCGATTTTCAGATACTTATTCTTTTCGAATCTCTACAATCACCTTATGGGGCATACATACGATCATCTCATGCTCTTTGGAGATACTGCCTGTCTGCACGCAGATCTGATCCGGGCAGTCTGCCTCCGTCATACGAATCTCTCCACCTCTGATCTCCAGATGATTGCCCGTTCCCAGATCAATCGTCTGTTCCTTATCAAGAGCGTAGCTTCCATATTCTGTTCCGTCTATAGTCACTACTGCCCGTGTTCCTTCCTCTTTTCCCGCAAACAAAAAGATTCCCAGTAGAACAGCGGCCAGAAGTAATCCGGCCGCCAGCATTTTATCAATTTTTTTCATCATCCTGCCTTTCGACACTCTTCGTATTCCCTTAATTTCTGTTTGGAAGCCTCATTCAGATTTTTCGGCACTTCAATCTGCACTTCCACATAAAAATCACCATGAACAGATGCATTTCCCATCTTCTGGATTCCTTTTCCCTTCAGACGGATCTTGCTGCCGGACTGTGTCCCTGCAGGTATCCTGCACATCACATTTCCATCCAGTGTTCTTACCTTTGCTTCTCCGCCAAAGACTGCTGTTGTAAACGGAATCTCCGTTTTGGCATAGACATCCTGTCCTTTCCGTTCGAATCCGGCTTTTGTCCCCACATGAACCTTCAAAAGCAGGTCTCCCGCTTCTCCGCCATTCATACCCGGCATACCTTTTCCCCGCAGCCGAATACTCTTGCCGTCTTCAATTCCTGCCGGAATATGGACTTGCAGCGACTGCACCTGTCCGGAGCCATCCTGTGTCCCAATATGAATCAGTTTCTCACCGCCAAAAGCAGCTTCATCAAAGCTGACCATTACATCTGCATGCAGGTCCTCGCCTTTCATCTGATAGCTGCTCCGCCTTGAATTTCCGCCTCTGCCATGAAACATTCCTCCAAACATATCGCCGAAGATATCTCCCATGTCATCCATATCATTGCCTTCAAAATGGAATTCCTGATAACCGTTCTGACCAAAGCCACCCCGACCGAAACCACTACGGAATCCACCGGAAGAAGCTCTCTTTGCCGCTTCCGGATCAAAGCCTTCCTGAAATGCAGCAAATCCGTACTGATCGTAGAGTTTTCTTTTTTTCTCGTCTCCGAGGACATCATATGCCTCGTTGACCTCTTTAAATTTTTCTGCTGCCTGTGTGTTTCCCTGATTGGTGTCCGGATGATACTGTTTTGCAAGCTTCCGGTATGCATGTTTTATTTCTTTTTCATCGGCACTGCGATTAATTCCCAGTACTTCATAATAATCTCTTTTCATATCTGCCACCTCCTGGCGCGGCCGTTTCCGGCTTTACAAAATCCCGGTCACAGGACCGGGATTGTTATTGTTCTATATGAACTATAACATATGTATTTTATATTTTCAAGCACCAGAAGCTATTTTCATATATTTTTCACATTTAAAGATAGTGTTTCTTATGAAGTTCTTCTTCCAGCAGATCCAGGTGTTTCTCTGACGGTGCTGCCACCGTATGATAATGCCAGCCGTCCGTCAGCATATTCAGGGGATGTGCTTTGCAGGCTGCCATTTTCTCCACAAACTGGCTCACTTCCAGACGGTTATGCACCATTAAGTCCGCCCGGATCTGCCCATAGAGTGGATGTTCCACAAATACATCCAGAACAGTACCTCCATAATCCACCATCGTCTGAAGCTCGTCCAACGTCTCTTCCATTGTATGATTCACCCGGAACACCCGGACACAGCTGCTCTGCTTCTCTGCTGATGGAAGCACATAGCCTTTATAAGTCGACAGGATCTCTCTGTTCTCCGCTCTCAAAAGGGCCACATCCTGCACGATCACCTGCCTGCTCACATGCAGTCTGCCTGCCAGATCCGTTCCGGACACCGGCTGCTCACTTTTTTTTAAAATTTCCAGGATCTGTGCCCGTCTTCTGTCTCCTTCACTCACTGTTAATCCTCCGGTTTATGGTAAAATCTTCCAGACAACTCCGTCGTCTTGATCGAATTGATAAATGCTTTCGGATCTACCGTCCGCACCGCATTGATTACATGCTTGCTTTCCGCGCTGGATACCACCGAATACACCATATCATGTTCCTTCAATTCATAGGAACCCTCACCATGAAGAATCGTTGCCCCATGGTGACTGACTTCCGAGATTGCCTCACACACCTGCCGCGGATGATCTGTCACAATAAACAGAGTCTGCTGCTGATACTTTTTATACAGTGTGTGCAACACCTGCGTGGAAGCATATTGATAAATAATGGAATACAGAGCCTTGTCCCAGCCAAACAGGTAACCCGCAGCACCCAGGATCAGGACATTCAATCCAAGGACAATATTCCACGCATCCATACCCTTTCGTTCAGAAAGGAAGATTGCTATAAAATCGGTTCCTCCGGTTGTTGCATTCCCGAACAGGCAAAGACTCATCACTGAGCCGTTAATAATTCCTCCAAAAATACTGATCAACAACGTATCTGATGTGATGGAATATCCAGGAATCAAGTCTGTCAGAATACCCGAAAGCAAAATCATCAGGCATGAGTAGCCTGTGAATTTTATTCCTATAAACCGAAATCCAATATAGACAGGAACTGCATTCAAAATCACATTCACTAACGTATAAGGAATGGAAATCCCTAAAAACATCTTTGCAGATCGCTGAATCAAAATCGTCAGGCCAGTAGCTCCGCCCGGATACAGACCACCTGTCTGTACGAACGTCTTGATATTCAATGCCATCATCAGCGCTGCCAGACATACAATGCAAACTCTTTTTCCATCCTCTTTCCAGCCAAACTTCATTATCCTTCCCCCATTAGTGTCTCAGTTTTCTTTTATTGTACTATAAAACACCCATCTTCATCAATAATTTGAGGCAAAAAAGAGACATGCAGAATCATTCTGCATGTCTCCTGTCATTCTGTCTGTAAAATTACTCTTCTACAGCTTCCTCTTCAACCGGTGCTTCCAGAGCTTTCATGCTCAGGCTGATCTTGCGATCCTCACCATTAAAATCTACGACTCTTGCTTTGATAACCTGTCCAACCTTCAGTACATCAGACGGTTTCTCTACATGATCTCTGGAAATCTGAGATACGTGAAGCAGTGCATCAACACCCGGCTCCAGCTCTACGAATGCACCAAAGTCAGTCATACGAGCAACAGTTCCCTCTACCTCGTTGCCTACTGCATATTTCTCAGCAGCATTCAGCCACGGATTGGTATCATCAAATTTCAGACTCAGAGCAATCTTGGTATCTCTGATCTCTTTCACCAGAACATTCAGCTTCTGGCCAACTTTGAACATTTTCTTCGGATGCTCAACACGTCCCCAGGACATCTCGGAGATGTGAAGCAGACCGTCTGCTCCGCCAAGGTCTACGAATGCACCGAAATCGGTAATGTTCTTAACAGTTCCTTCTACAACGTCACCCTCGTGGATGCGCTCGAACAGTTCTTTCTGCATCTCAGCTTTCTTAGCTACGAGAAGCTGTCTTCTGTCACCGATAATTCTTCTTCTCTTCGGATTGAACTCAGTAATTACAAATTCGATCTCCTGATCTGCATATTTTGCAAGATTCTTCTCATAAGTATCGGATACAAGACTTGCCGGGATAAAGATTCTGGTCTCATCCACAACTACGCTCAGTCCGCCATCCAGTACCTGAGATACCTTTGCAGTCAGCACTTCTTTATTCTCAAATGCTTCCTCAAGTCTCTTGCTGCCTTTTTCAGCTGCAACTCTTCTATAAGAGAGCTGTACCTGTCCTTCTCCGTCATTGACTTTCAGAACTTTTACTTCCATCTTGTCACCAACATTTACCATGGTTCTCAGATCAGCGTTCGGTACGTTGGTATACTCGTTACGGGATACGATACCGTCGGATTTGTATCCTATGTTCAAGATGATCTCATCTTCTTTGACATCAATGACCGTGCCCTCTACGACTTCTCCTGTTCTGATAGTTTTTAATGAATCTTCCAGCATCTGTTCAAAACTTAATTCTGACATCGTTTTTGAACCTCCTCGATAATTTTCTTTGGGGTGGAAGCCCCTGCTGTAATACCTACAAGCCCAGTAGATCGTAATACTTCTAAATCCAGGTCATGAACTGTCTGTATATAGTAAGTATTCTCACATTCTTTTCTACAAATTTCAAATAGCTTCTGCGTATTTGAACTGTGGCTGCCGCCAATCACAATCATGGCGTCTACTTTTCCTGCAATCTGACGCGCTTCTGTCTGCCGCTCTTCCGTCGCATTGCAAATTGTATTTACAACAATCCTATCATACCTCTTTTTGTCAAGAATTTCAACTAAATCTTTAAATTTCTTGTAGTTAAATGTCGTCTGTGACACGACACAGACTTTCGTTCCTTCCGGCAGATTGAGTGCCTCTGCCTGCTCCGCAGATTCAATGACCAGAGCCGGATGACGGCACCAACCTTTGATTCCCTCTACTTCCGGGTGGTTATCATTTCCAATAATAATAATCTGCCGTCCTGCTGCACTTTCTTTTTCCACGGTACGATGGATTTTTTTCACAAAGGGACAGGTAGCATCCACACAATTTAATCCTTTAGCACTGATCTGATCATAGATCTCTTTTCCCACACCATGAGAACGGATAATCACGGTTCCTTCGTTCAACTGCTCCAGATCTTCCTGATTCTCCAGAACCTGAACCCCTTTTTCTTCCAGATCCTGTACGACAACTTCGTTGTGAATAATCGGTCCATAAGTATAAATTGGCCGAACTCCTTTTTCCACCTGCTCATAGACCGTATCTACCGCACGCTGTACACCGAAACAAAATCCTGCACTCTTTGCCACTGTTACCTGCATAATGAAAGAATCCTTTCTACCACCTGCTCAATCGTCATCTCGGAAGAATCCACTAAAACTGCGTCCTCCGCCTGACGAAGCGGGGAAGTCTCCCGGTGCATATCCCGGTAATCGCGGTCTGCAATGTCAGCCTCAATCTTCTCAAGATCTGCCACCTGTCCCTTTTCCTGAAGTTCCAGAAAACGTCTCATGGCTCTGGTATGAGTGCTGGCGGTCAGATATACTTTTACATCCGCATTTGGAAGCACAACGGTTCCAATATCCCGGCCATCCATTACCACGTCTTCTTTCGCTGCCAGCTCCTGCTGCAGCTCTACCAGTTTTTTCCGAACTTCCGGTACCGCAGAGGAGACGGAGGCCATATTCCCCACCTCTTCGGTTCTCAGATAAGCATTTACATTCTCTCCATTTAAAAGGACGACCTGCTCTCCTTTCTGGTAAGCAATGGAAATATCTGCATTCTGGCAGGCTTTTGCGATCGCAGCCCTATCAGATATATCCACTCCGGTTCTCAGAAGATACAGGGCCATCGCTCGATACATGGCTCCCGTGTCCACATAAATATATCCACACTTTTTTGCAACCAGTTTTGCAATGGTGCTTTTTCCGGCTCCTGCCGGTCCGTCAATAGCAATATTATAACTCATCTGTCTTTCCCCCATTTATTCTGTAGCAGCATTAGCTGCGGCTACTGCTGTAGACCAGGCAATCTGCAGATTGAATCCACCGGTTACTGCATCCAGATCCAGCACCTCACCGATAAAATAAAGTCCCGGAACCGTTTTTGATTCCATGGTGGACGGATCAATCTCTTTTACCGACACACCGCCTTTTGTAATGATAGCCTCATTATATCCTCTTAAACCTGTTACGGTCAATTCCAGTTCTTTTAAACAGGATAGAAAACGTTCTCTTTCTTCCTTTGTTATATCATGAATCCGCTTTTCCGGTGCAATTCCGCACAGTTCATACATGACCGATACGAGTTTGGACGGCAGGAAGGACGGCAATACATTTCGAAACTGCTTGTTGGCATTGGCATCAAACTCTCTTAAAATTCTCGCATCCAGCTGTTCCTTTGTCAGTGCTGGTTTGAGATCCAGATAAAGCTTTACCTCTTTCTCCCGGATTTTTCTGGCACAGACACTGCTGGCTGTCAGAATTAACGGCCCCGTCACACCAAAATGAGTAAACATCATTTCTCCAAAGTCACTGAAAAGTTTCTTTTTCCCGTCTTTTATCAATATTGAGACATTTTTCAATGAAAGTCCCTGCAGTTCCTTCACCCAATCTTCCCTCACATTAAAAGGTACCAGCGAAGGACAGCATTCTGTCACTTTCAATCCGAATTCTTCCGCAAACCGGTAACCATCGCCTGTGGAACCGGTACTCTCATAAGAAATACCTCCTGTGGCCACTATGACTTTATCTGCCATATCTTTGGTACCATCTGCCAGCTGCAGAATAAATCCCGTATCATTTTTAAACACTTTTTTTACTTCTGTATTCAGATGTACCCGGACTCCTGCCTGTTTCATGGATCTTCTCAAAGTATCCAGTACATCCGCAGAACGATCTGACAGCGGGAATACGCGATTTCCGCGTTCTACCTTTAATTTAAGCCCTTCTTTTTCAAAAAAATCCATGGCATTTTCATTGGTAAATCCATAAAAAGCACTGTACAGAAACTTTTTATTGCTTTTCACACTTTCCAGAAGTTCTTCCATATCGCAGGCATTGGTCAGATTACACCGGCCCTTTCCTGTGATATACAGCTTCTTTCCTGTCTTTTCATTTTTTTCATACACATGTACTTCCGCTCCCCGTCTTGCCACGAAGATGGAAGCCATCATGCCGGCGGCTCCGCCGCCGATAATCGCAATTTTATCCATAAAAAAAGAATCTCCTTAAAATACAAGGAGATTCTACTATCTATAGGAAGGTTTGTCAATGTTCTGAGATGTCTTTCCTTAGACGACTCAACATTTCTTCGCAAATCTGGTCTGCTGTTTTTTCATCTGTTTCTATTATCAAATCTGCGGCAGCCTCATACTTTTCACGACGCTGCTCCAAAAGTTCCTTGATATAAGCAACATTTTTATTGTTCTCAAGCAATGGTCGATCGTGATTACTCTTTACTCTCTTCAAAATTGTCTCAGGTTTTGCCGTAAGAAGTACAATCCGTCCATTTTTTCGCATTTCCCGCACATTACATTCCCGCATAGGAGTCCCTCCACCGCAAGATACGATTACAGGCATGCAGGACTGCGTTTCCACCAGAATGCCTGTCTCCAGATCACGAAAATGCTGTTCTCCATATGTTTTAAATATATCGGAAATACTCATGCCCGCACGTTCTGAAATGATCTGGTCCATCTCCACCACTTTTCTGTCCAGTTTTCTGCTCAGACAGTTCGCAATGGTCGTTTTTCCAGTTCCCATAAATCCAATCAGAAAAATATTAAACTGATCCATCTGTTTCTTCTTTTTCGTCCTCCACATATATTTGATAGTAAAACCAATTTCTGCAGAGAATAATTGTAACAATATAACTGATATTTTTCAAGTCATTTTTACAAAATACGGGTACAATTTGACAACTATTTAACGCACCTCCTCCACACTTTTGCAGTTACTTTCTAGAATGATATAGCTCGATTGCTTTATTTATAAGGGCTATAATGCAACAGATACGCTGGATTTACAGTAAAGGTCAAATCTTTCGCTCCACGCCAAATACAGTGCCGCTTATTTGCGGCGCTTGTAACACTCAGCCGGAAGGTCTTTTGACCACGGCATGAGTGGTTCTAAATCTTTTTCATCTATACTTCCATCGGCACGAACAACCTGCGTCAGCTCTGTCAGCAAATGCTTCATGTAGTAGTAAACATTCAGACCATTTGCCCGGGCAGTCTCCGTAACATTGTAGATGATTGCGCTGGCATCGGCCCCTCGTACTGTATTGATGGTCATCCAGTTCTTTCGGCCAATCGTAAAAGTTCTCAGCGCGCGTTCACTGGCCAGGTTATCAATCGGCACTTCTCCGTCTGACAGAAACACCTTCAGGTATTCTTCCTGATTCAGTCAATAGTTGATGCCTTTGGCGGTTTCACTCTTTGGAAGCACCAACCGGTCCGCCTGTATCTTCCGGATCTAGGAAAAGAATTCTTCAGCCAGAGGTTTGATGAAAGCCTGACGCTCTTTTAAAGGTTCTTCTGGAGCCAGTTCCTTCAAAGCTCCCTCCAGATCATAAATAGCACCGATTCGTACAAGTGCTTTATACGCAACGGATGATTCGACTGCTTTCGGATTGCTTTTTCCAATCGCCTTAATCGCATTTGCAAAGTGACGTCTCGCATGAGCCATGCAGTTCGCATTCTTTACACCGGTCAGATCCCGCTCCAGCTTATGATACTGTTCCAGACCATCTGTTATAAGAACACCATCAAAGTCCTTATAGTACGCTTTCGGGTAATCGCTGTGTCGGGTCTTCTGATATTCATACACAATGATCGGCGGCACCGGACTTAATTCTCCGGTGATGTGAACCCACATATAGCTTTTACTGCCTGCAGGTCTGCCATCATGGATTACATCCACAGGTGTTTCATCACTCTGATTTACGTGTGCTTCCAGCTGATGCTTTCTCATGAAATCACACACTGGCGATAAATAACGTTCAGCTGTCCACACCGTCCAGTTCGACATCGTCTGTTTGGACAGGTTCAGACCGTTTACCTGGAAGTCTCTGGAAATACGGTCAAGAGGATTGCTGTTTACATACTTGGCATTGATGATTGCGGCTTCGAGAGAAGATGTTGCAATGCTTCCCCTGAACATCGTTTCCGGATGATCGCCACGGAGAAATTCATCCTGATGCGCACCATCTGTTCCAACATACACTTTTATGATGTGTTTTTCAGCAATCCATTTGGCCGGTTCAAAACGAAGCTGCCAGAAAATCTCATCCGGCATACTTTTTCAGTTTCCTTCACCGAAAGCTTCATTCAGTTCCTGTTCCGGTATATCATGAGGGATTACTTCTTGTGAAAAATCCTTCAGATCTTCTTCACGCTGCCCTTTTTTCTTAGGCTTTCGCGGCATCTTTCTGGATGAGTCAATGACTTCTTCCACAGTTGGTTCTTTTGCTTTTTCATCGTAGTTCGCTTCAGCCTCATTAAAAAAAGAAAGCTGTCCGGCGATATCATCCAGTTTTTCCGTATGACGACCAAAACGCTGCTGATTTGCAAGTCGAACCTGCTCAACGAGGTTTTCGTAGTTCTGTTCCAACCGGTCAAGCCGATCCTGCATCTGGTAGATGACATCGTTTTTGGCTTCATGGTCCATCTTGTTCAGTTCATCTGGAGTGAATTTTTTACACATGATATCCGCCTTTCTTCATAAGAGAAGTATAACAGAAATCCCTGGCAAATACCAATCAGTGCTCCTGCAGGGTTCGTCATTTTTTCCTGTTACGGAAAGCATCAGAATCCTTATATCAGCCTTTGAAAATATAGTGTTTTCAAGGTGTAATTGCATCGTTCCTGTCTGATAGCAGGCGAACGAATTGTTCTGATCCGGTCATCCATTGTAAATGATAGCTGTTCTTTTCAGTACCAAAACAGAAAATATATTTCTCTGTTTTGTACAAACGTTTCAATAGATATTTTTCGGATCGACATCTTTGATTTTGGGATCCAGGGGATTTAACCCCATCATAAGATACTTGTACTGTTCTTCGGTTAGGTCCGCTGCTTCCCGGGTATTCCTTGGCCAGGATAACCGTCCTGCTTCAAAGCGTTTATACAGAAGCAAAAATTCTGTCCCCATCCACAGGAGTCCTTTGCACCGATCGGAACGTTTTCCGCAAAACAAAAAGAGCGTTCCCTTTTCGAACGGATTTTGACCATACTTATCGCCGATGATCGTTGCCAGCCCATCAATGCCTTTTCTAAGATCAACTGTGCCACAGGCAAGAACAACACGCCGAATACCCGCAGCATCTTCAAGCATGGGACACCTCCCGAATAATCCGGGTCAGAAGAGCATCCGAGATTTCATTGGAAATATCAATCTGTAACGTTGCCGTCCTTATCGTTGCAACAAGTTTGTCGGAAGCCATGTGTGTATTTGTTCTCTCAGAAGTGTGGCACGGAATTTCAACAAAAGTCAGTTCTGTTTTCTCTGTCACGGCAGGAACTGAAGTGTTTTCCTTCATTTCTTCATACGCCTGTTTTCGAAACCGTCTCTGCCAGTGATAATAGCTTTGTTCACTAATGCCATTCTCATCCATCCAGCTTTTGGCTGACTGGCCTGCTGGTCTCTGCCCACAGGCTTGAATGATCTTTTTCCAGCACTCTGCACGGACTTCATGAGTGCACTGATCCATAGTCTTTAGTCCTCCTTGAAAAAATCTATTGTTTTTCTCAAGTATGCACTAAAAATGAATTTAGTGAAAGGCGGGTGGTTTGACCTTTACGATTTTCTGGGTGTTCTTGACATACCAGCTTATTTTTACTATTAAATAAATATGGCTTAACAGCAGAAAACTGCCGTCAAGCCACATCAATTATCATAGAAGATCTGAATTTACAGAAAAAATTTCACAGCGTCCAGTTTGTGGAAAGATGATGTTTTGAATCCCCATATACCGGACGCAACTTTGTTCAATTCGGAAAAACCAAAAGTGTGCTGAATAAGGGGGCACCGAAAGTTGCCCTCTTACTCAACCCACCTTCGGTTCTTTCCTTAGAAATCTATCTTCATATAAGGATAACAGGCAGAGCGTTCTATCCGGGCTTTTTGTATCGACAAAAAGAACTGGATGTTCCACGACTCCATTCAGGGAGCACAGGCAAGCGCCACCATCTACAGTATTTCGGAAACCGCAAAGCTCAATAACCTGAGACCTTATTATTATTTTAAGCATTTACTCGCAGAGCTTCCCAAACTTTGTGATGAAAAAGAAAATATAGATTCTGCGAAGCTGACTCATTTATTGCCATGGGCAAAAGAGTTACCGGCTGAATGCAGAAAACCACGCCGCTGATATCTGCTAGCGGCGTTCATTTATAGGTAAGCGCAGGATTTGACGCGTACGTGATAGCCCTCCATATCTTTCCCTATACAACAATAATCCGTTTGCATGTTTATGTATATTAGGGGCTGTCGCACTAGCAAATATTTTTTGCTGGGCGGCAGCCCTGCTTTATGCCCAAATGGGGGCGAAATCGGTTGTGATTTGCCCCATCCCTTATAAACACAGTTCATTCCCAGACATCCCTTTCGGCA